>NZ_JBHTCA010000014.1:0-106898 GCF_042665215.1 Hydrogenophaga atypica | reverse complement strand
TGTTCAGGCCCACGAACCAGCGGTACAGCAGGTTGTAGTTGACCGCCTCGACCAGCTGGCGTTCGCTGCGGATGGAGAACAGGATTTGCAGCAGCAAGGCCTTGAGCAGCATCTCCGGCGGCACCGACGGTCGGCCACGGCGGGCATACACCGCTTCGAACTCGCTGCTCATCGTCGCCAGCAACGCATCCACCACGGCGCGCAACTTGCGCAGCGGGTGTGCCGCTGGCACTCTTTCTTCAAGGCTGATGTAGCTGAACATCGCCCCCTGGAAGTCTTGGTTGCCTCTCATCTTTCTTGTCGCAGTTGTTGCGGGATGGCTTCAGATCGTAGCGGCCGACGCGGACGCTCGCAGGGGATTTTTCAACGGCCTGTTAGTGACAGAGTTTGTGCGGAAATAGAGGGAAGCGGATGACTGTCGGAAAAGTCGGCTGGACGCCAGAGAAAGAGGCCATGCTCGGGAAAGGCACGGACCTGTTTCTTGCTCAGCAGTGGGGCGTCACCAATGCGTGCGTTGCGAGTCGGCGTAAGAAACTGGGCATCGAGCCCTGTTGTGTCGATAGGTCTCGTGCGTTGAATCCATGGATGCCTGAACACATCGCATTGCTGGGCACCATGTCAGATGCCGAAGTGGCCCGATTGACGGGGCACTCCGAAAGTGCTGTAACGCAGCGGCGTCATCGCTCAGGCGTTCCCGCGTTCAAGCGCCTTGCGCCCAAGTTCGAATTTCTGAGTTGGGACAAGTCACTGACGTTGAGCGCCAGCAGTTTTTATGCGGTGCTGAGTGCCAGGCATCTGCACTGTTTTCAGCGTGCGCTGTCACATTCGGACTTGGCTCGAATGAGCCAATACGATGCTTCGCAAATAGAAAAATGGTTTGCACCAAATGTCGATCAACAGCCATTGAGTGTGCCAGTGCGGCACCACCTGTGGCTGCTTGCTTCGACATGGTGACAGGGAGAATCGTGTGGTGATGTTGGCTCCTGTGTCCCTGGCCCCGCCAGAGTTGGTGCTCAATGCCGTGGCCGATGGCCGTCGCGTGGGCTTGCAAGTTCACTACGTGGAGGGTATGGGCAAACACTTGGCCAAGGCCGGCGCATGGTGGTTCGCGCCAGGTCGCCAGTGGGTGCTGGATCAGGCCTCACCAGGTCAATTGCTGTCGTGGCTGGACCTGCAGTACCGGGGGCAGTTTGTTGATCTGCAGCCGGGCCTCACGATGCTGGACGCCGCTGTCTCGGCGCCACAAGTTGACTTCTTCACGCAGCGCTTGGACGTGCAGGTGTTCCCCTTGGCCTCGGGCGATCTGTCCCGTGGCCAGTTGGCCGTCAGCTTTGCCTACGACAAACCCTGTGTGCGTGCGATGCAGGCACTGGGTGGCCGATATCACCCGCACGCGAAGGCCTGGCAAGTGCGTGGCACCGACACAGAGGTGCTGCGGTGCCTGGCTGAGCTGGCCGGCGTGGACCCCACTTTCGTCTTTGTGCACGAGCGCGCGGTGGTGCTGGAGGATCTGGTTGCGCCACCGGCCACCCAATCTCCGATCAGCGTGCCGGCCGCTGTGCCCGAGCGAGGCGACGGGACCAGCGACGGCGAGGGCGAAGGTGCTGGCTTCATGTCGGCGGTGCTCGATGAATCCGTTTTCTATCGCATCGAGGAGTCGGTGCTGCAGGCCACGGCCGAGCGTGCTGGGCTGCGGGACTACCAGGTGCAGGGTGTTCGGCATTTGCTGTCGCAGGCTGGTGCTTGTCTCGGTGACGACATGGGCCTGGGCAAGAGCCGGCAGACCGTTGTGGCCACGCGCATGGCGGCAGGCGAGGGCAGGGTGCTGATCCTCTGTCCGGCCACATTGCGCATCAACTGGGAGCGTGAGATTCACGCGGTCTACCCGAACGCGGTGGTCGGGATGGTAGGCGAGGACCGCCTGGGCACCTTGTACGGCTGCGAATGGGTCATCGCCAACTACGAGCGCCTGGGCGGGTTGGTCAAAGAACCAGAACTGGACTTCGCTGTCATGGCAGTTGATGAGGCCCACTACCTGAAGGAGCACCATGCGGGCCGCACGCGCAACGCTTTCATCATGGCCACGCGCATCCCCCGGCGCTACGTGGTCACCGGTACACCCTTGCTGAGCCGCGAGGTTGAGCTCCACACCCTGCTGCGCATGACAGGCCACCGCCTGGGCGCGCTTTCGTTGCGTGACTTCCGCAAGTCCTACACCGGTAGCGCCGACAAACGTGCCGAGTTAGCCGCGGCACTCAAGGGCTGGATGCTGCGCAGGCGCAAGGATGTCCTGACCGATCTGGGCACCAAAACCCGCCAAGTGCGCTACATCTCGCCCGAGCAAGGCCTCGGCACCTACCAGGCGATCTACCAGGACATGAGCTTGTTGACCATGCCCAAGATCGTCAAGCTGCGTCAGGCCCTGGAAACCCTCAAAACCCCCTTCCTGATCGAGACCGTTCAGAACCTGTCCGTTGGCGACAAGATCATCATCTTCTGCGAGTACATGGCGTCGGTGGACCAGATGCGCCGGGCATTCGCAGACGCGGGCATCGGGTGTGTCACCCTGGTCGGGTCGGACTCGCAAACCAAGCGGCAGAAAGCCGTTGACGCCTTCCAGAACGATCCCGCAATCACGGTGTTCCTCGGCACCACCTCTGCGGCCGGTGTGGGCATCACGTTGACGGCCGCGAACTACGTGGCGTTTGCGTCCTTGCCTTGGACGCCTGCATTGATGCGCCAGGCAGAAGACCGGGCCTACCGCTTGGGTCAGAAGCGCAACGTCATCGTGATCGTGCCTCTGATCGAGCGCACGCTGGACGACGGGATATGGAAGTTGCTGGACGCCAAGCAGGAGACCGAGCGGGATGTTGTCGAGGCAGTGCGAAGCGCGCTGCCAGGTGAACTAGCTGGCGCTGTTGACGCGGCAAACGTGGGCAGGCTGGTTCAAGCGGCATGATGTGGCTTGATTCAGCCCAAAACGGACAAGCGTAATGAAGCCAATTTCTAAAGCACTATCGCTTTACAGCGTCTTGTGTCTTGCTGACCATGGTGGACCCGAGCGTGAGCAAGCCCTTTACGGCGGTTCCCTGAGCCAACGGATGCTGAACATCAACGGCCGGTGGGTCGCAGAGGGATCTGCAACCGCCCCTTTGTTGGTCTGGTCCAGTTTGGAAGTCGCCGAGGTGGATGCCGCAAAGGCCTCCGAAGCCAGGCGAAAGCCCGTGGTCGTTCGTCAGATTGGCGGGAGCGACATTGAGCGTTTCATCACGCCCTTTGGCCCTGCACACGCTCCAGCACTGCTCGGCTATCTGCCTGTCACTGCGACGGCAGCGCGAAAGCTGGAAGCTGATCGGAAAAAGCTGATGGGCTATTTCTCGGTGATGCTCGCTGCTGGTAGTCCTGAGTCGGAGGCAGACGCTCAACAAGCCATGACGGACATGAAGGCTGCGGCGCACAAGTTGCGCTTGGCAGGGATTGGGAATGGTTCATGGATGACGGCTGCTCAAGGGTTGACCGGGAAGTGGGCGGTAGAGATGGCGAGCAGGGTTCTTGATGGCGAGCTGGCCTGCGATCCAGGCATTGCGCCGGCAGATGTTTTGAAGGCGATGCTCACGGCCAAGAGGTTTGCGCGGTAGCAGAGTCGGCGGGCGAGTGTTGCCTATGATTGCCATCTTGCGTAGAGCCTGGCCAGCGTGCGCAAGCACATCAAAAAAGCGGCCGACAGGGAGAGAAAAATGAATGTTCGTATCGTCACTTGGGCCGTGCTGGCCTCGGCAACTGTGCTGGCTGGATGCGCAGCAACGCAGGCCACGCAGCAAGGCGCACAGGTGGAGCTGGTCACGCAGAAGCCAGCAGGTTGCCGCCTACTGGGTGAGGCGGTGGGGAGCCAAGGCAATGTGTTCAGCGGTGACTTCACCACCAACGAAAACCTGATGATCGGCGCGCGAAATGATCTGCGCAACAAGGCCGCATCCATGGGCGGCAATGTGGTCCAGGTGCAAAACACGTTGAACGCCGCACACCCCTACAGCAGTGGCGCAGTCAAAAGCACGGTGGTAGGTAACGTTTTTGCATGCCCAGCGAAGTGATTCATCGGACTGAAGCCTGACTTACGCGACGTGGTGCATCGCCACCACGTCCGTGCAGAACCCCGTTACACCGAAGGCTGTGAATGCCGCGCCTTCGCTCAGATTCGCCAGCTTCTGAACGCCTGGAGCCGCCAAGCGGCCGGCGATGGCGTCATCCACTGTGACAGGGCTACTACCCCCCAGCATCTCAAAGACCGCATGTCCGCCTGGTTGAAGCTCGACCACGAATCGTCGATTCGAATCGCTGACTCGGGACACTATGCCGAATAGCTGCATGAAATTTTCCTCCCAGGTGAGCGTACAGGGGGGAGGCGGCTTCTGGGAAGCGCCAGCCGGCGCTGTAGCGTGACCAATGATCGGCGTTGTGCTTGTTTGACAATTGACTTCTTGACAGCAAATCAGGAGAGAAATTAACCTGCTTGCGTGAACTGCTCTTTGAGCGCCACGCGGCATCTCGACTCTTGAAAGATGCACGGATCGACCCCCAAGGTTGATCCCAGAGTTCCTGTCCTTTTGTAAACCCGGATAGGGAAGATTGCACTTCCCTATCACAGCCCTTCGGGCTGGGGTTTGGTTGCGTGATCTCCCGTCCATTCTTTTTGGAGATCACCATGAATGCAACCACTCAAGCAAACAACCATTTCAACCTGCACGTCAGCGGCGTCGGCTACATCAACCGCATCCGCTGGGTACCTGTTGGTAACGGTGGCCGCCGCGCAAAGCCGTTCCTGGCTTGCAGCATCTCGGCCATGCGAGGTGATCCTGAGGAATTGGACTACACCTACTTCGACTGCAAAGTCGTCGGGGAAGAAGCCCAGGAACTCTGTGAACGCCTGATCAAGGATGTCGAAAACCGCCGCAAGGTGGTTGTGAGCTTCAAGCTCGGCGACATCTACCCGCACTTGTATGACCGCGATGTTCGTGATGCCCAGGGTCGCAAGACCGGAGCGAAGGAAAAGGCCTGCCTCATCAAGGGGCGCCTGCTCCTGATCAACAGCATCACCATCGATGGCGAACGCGTCTACGAGCGTCCTTCCGAGGACGCTTCGGGCGCACCGCAAGACACCGATACCCCGCCCGAAACATCTCAAGCAGGTGTGGAGGAAGGGCAGTACGGTGACGGTGGTCATTTTGATGAGGAAGATCAGCAGCAGCCTCGGCAACCGCAAGCGCCTCAACAGCGTGCAGCCCAGCCAGTCGCTCAAACGCCTCGTGCGCAACAAGCGACCCGCCCATCGTTCTACGGCGCCCGTCAGGGTAGTCGTCAGTCGATGCAGGCGTAAGTCGTAAGACTCAACCAAGCCCTCGGTCCGCGCAAGCGGTCGGGGGTTTGTTCCTTTGATACCCGCGTGAACCGCACTTCACGCAGGGCGTGAGGTGCGTGCAGCGCACTTCACGAGTGAACCAAAAATGAAATTTCAGTTCAAAATTGACAGGGCTGGGTTTGCAACAGTGCTTCGCACACTGGCCGCCCTCCTGATCGGAAACAGCATCGTCGTACCGATTCTTACGGATGGCAGGGCCCACTATTGGTGGGTGTTGCTCGTCTTGGGTCTCGGTCTTATGATCGCTGTGAACATCAAACTTGACGGAGGTACAAAATGACCGGCTTTTTTATCGCTGTGGGCTTGCTGGCTGCCATGGGCATCTGGCTGGGTTACATGAATATCAAGCATGGCAACCCTCTCGTTGAGTCTGACCGCAAACTGATGGAGCAAGGCAAGCAGCCCGATTTGCTGTAACGCATCTGCTCAACAAACTGCACCCTGACCTTACGGTCTGAGGTGCTCAGTCAAAACCCTTGTTCGCCCTTGTGGCGGCCAAGGGTTTTTTGTTTTCTACACAGGGAGTTCCACATGTCTATCCAAACCACTGGCCACCTGGCCATGACCTACTGCGGCAAGGCATTGCCCCTTCAGATCCTGCAAACCCGTGCGGGCCACTACATCGGCACCTTTGACGATGAGGCATGCGCGCCGTGCTCTCGGGAGTCGCTTGAGTATTTCCCTACCAAGGAAAAAGCCCAGCAGGCTCTCGAAACGGGTTCATGGACGCAGAAGGGGACGCCGTGAGTTGCAAACTGGTCGCTTATGCTCCCCGTGTGCCGACACTGTTCGCGCTGCCGGCTACTGGGAACACAGGCAACAACTTGTAAGGAGGCTTGAATGCAGATTGAACCATCGCGCCCGGATGAGGAGGTCGTCATTGAGAAACTGCGAGACGATCCAGAGTTCGTGGCAGGCTACCTGAACGCCCTTCTTGAGGATGGCGACCAGGAAGACCTCATGCTGGCCATGCGGCGCATGGCCAAGGCCTACAGCGGGGTCCCGCAGTTGGCTGAACAGGCTGAACACAATGCCGAATTGCTGTACCGGATGCTCTCCACCAAGGGCAACCCTGAACTGCGCAACTTGCGTGCGCTGCTCAAGGCCATGGGTAAGCGTTTGGTTGTACAGCCTATCGCACGTCAAGCCTGATTGGCACCACCAACCCCCAGCGCTTGCGCATGCAAGTCCGGGGGTATTTTTTCGTCTACTTGGGGTGTTGTCGCTGTTCGTGAAACGGTGTTTTCCGGTATCCTCAAGACTTTCCGAGCGTTCGCGGGCATCGCTTGATAAGCCCAGGTCAGGTTACCCCTGACTACCCGATCCACGTCAACCCCTGAAGCGTGGACGCTCCTCGGAGCTGGGGTCACTGTCGCCATCGCGCTCCTGCCGGACGCACAACCAATTGAGCGCGTCAGCACTGCCAGGTCGGAAGCCTGTCAGTACATCAAAGCCACGGGTGCGCCTGGCTGACCTCGGTTGGTCAGGCTCATTCCTTTTCTTTTCTGCAACCCAGTCGGGACACCATGCCCGGCCGTTGCCGAGATGGTCTCGACTTTCTTTTGGAGACCATCCCATGATTCGTTGTGAAGGCACATTGCGCATCAAGCGCATTCGCCAAAGCCGAAACGGTGCTTTCTGCATCGCGGACTTGACCACCGATTTCGGTGAGTTCAAAGTCAAAGATCCCTTGCTCGACCAGTTCGATGAGGGGGAATACCAGGGCACCATCTGGATCAGTGAAATTTACCTGTCCCAGTACATTGCCTACGGCAAAGCAGTGACCGAAATGCGCGCCCGTCTGCATGATCTTCAGATCACGGCCGAGGACAGAAGGCGAGTACCACCGCCTGAACCATCTGACCCCGACCCGCTTGACGAAACGCCACGACGGCCTGTCAACGCTGAGCGTCCCGAGTCGCCGGCATCCGCCAGCGGCGAGGGCGCAGCCAAAAAGAGTTGGGCCGACTTTAAGCGGCCCAAGCCAACGTCAACACCAGGTGACGCGCCGACAGCGCCCAAGCCAGCCGCTGAGTCAACATCGCCTGTACAAGCTGCGCCCGCACCGGACACGTCGGGTGCCTCAGCAGATTTGTTCAGTGACGAGATTCGAGGCCAGATTGAGCGCCGTGAGAACGTCAAACTCGACGCCACCGTGGATCGGGTGATGCTTCGCTCTCAGGCGGCAGCGCTTCGCGCGGCTGGGTATGAGTTCCGGGCACACCAGAACCAGACGTGGGTGTTTAAGACGTAAGCCATCAACCGTGTCGCAAGACACATCAGTCCACCATGGGTGGACTGTCCCATGCTCGCGCACAAATGCGCGGCATCGGACAGTCCACCGCCGCCGAGCGGCCCTCTAACGGGGTCCACCGTTCGCTGGCAAACTGCAACCTGGGTGGCGGCAACCTCATGTGCCGCAGCTTTGCGAATGGAGCCGTTTTTGGGGACGCAAACCCAAGACATGACTCCCGCGCCATTTTTTGATCGCCTTGACCCCCAACGTCGGCGATCCGCATGCGCAGGCCTCGGCCTCAGCAGCGCGGGGGTGATGTACAAGGATTTTTTTCAAGCCCGAACCCAGATGGGTTCCCCCGGTGGCCACCGGCACAGCGGCCATCGAGGGAAACCATCTGACCCAAACCAAAGATCGGTTTCAAGGCGCGTTCAACTCTGAAAACGCGCCCGGCAGTCTGACTGCTGGAGTTCACGTGCTATCCCTTTATCAACCCTTGCGGGTGTTCATCCGCAAGGGTGACATCTGCGCCTTCACAGGAGTAGACTGATGAACATGCGTGTTCAGCTCAGTATGTTCGAAGCCCTCACCGAGATCGGCGTCAAGCCGGACGCGGCGAGAAAGGTCGAACGTCAGATGGAAGCGGCCATTGAGGCTGGCCAGGATGCGGTTCGTGCAGAAATGTACGAGCAGTTGGCCACCAAGGCGGACCTCGCAGAACTGCGATTGGCCACCAAGGCGGACATGGCCGAACTCAAGACCGAGCTCAAGGCAGATATTGCCGGCGTCAAGGTGGACATCTCCGAAATGGAATCCCGCCTGCTGAGAGCCATGAACGATCAGACCTGGAAACTGGTCACGTTCGTTGTGGTCATCAACGGCGCCATGTTGGGCCTGTTCAAGCTGATCGGCTAACGCCGCTTTCATTACCCACCCTCTGGGGACAATCGTCCCCACCAGGGCCGGTTGTCCCCATTTATCTGGAGACAACCATGCAATCCCAACTGCCCCCTTTGGCCGACGAAACGCGCAAGCAATTCCACGCCATCTTCAATGACTGGATGGTCAATGCCAGCGACGCCGACTTCGGCCAGCTGGAGACCGCCAAAACCCGGTACGCGCCGTTTCAGGTTTGTTCGATGGTCACGCTCGTGCGTGGTTGTCTGGCAAATCAGGATCTGCGCTCTGCGTTGCCTGAGACCCTGGTTCAACTACTTCGTGAACGGAATTGGCTGCGGCCTTCATCCGCCGCGATAGCTGCCTGAGCAGGGGGAAGGCCTCATCAACGGGCATTTCCAACAACCTGGCTACTTCGGCTTCATAGCCCTGGTGGCCACCTTCAATCACGCGGAACGGCGATGTCTTGTCCATCGGGCAAGTGTCGCACGTCCGCGTACTTTCTTCATCCAGCAAGGAGCATTCGAATGAGTTCTGAAGAAACCTTACCGCCTGACTTCGATGTGTTCGCACACGCAACGACGGTTCATAACGTGCTGCTGGTCGATGTGCAGCCAACTTCCGAGGGGAAGGAGCAGTGGCTCGTTTTCTATGAGGGCAAGCAGCACCAATTGCCTTCGCCTAGTCCATGGAATGAGCAGTTCAGCCGCAGGGATGTGGGCAAGTTTGGCTATGTCGAACTGGCCACCAACATTGTTGAGGCAGTCCAAGAGGGCGCTCGCTACTTTCGAGCGTACGTCGATCAGAGCCTGCAAAGGGTGCCAGAGCTGGACAGTTCGCAACACACTGCCGGGTGCGAACCAGCACTGGTTCCAAGTCAACAGTGTGTTGTCGGGTGGCGTTGTGATACCCAACCCAATGGATTTCGAGCGCCAGTTGGCCTGATTCCTGGAGAGCATGGCTTTTTTGTTCCTGACACCACCGTTGAAGTCACGCTTCGGGTGCCGCCTGAGTTTGTCCGTGAGTGCCGGCGTTACCAAATGACGCCGTCTCAACTGCTTCGCAGTTTCGTGGGAGACCTGGCGGGCATCCAAAACTTTGTCCGCAACCCTCGTGCAGATGGTTACGGCAGCAACGGCAGTGACGAACGTGATTTCGCTGAGCAATGGGTGCAACGTGCTCATGGCCATCTAGCGATCGACATCGATGACTTGGAGAGCCGTGAAACTGACGAAGAAGAAAAACAGTGGCAAGCCGATGACTTCGCTGCGCTGTTGGATGACTTTGAGCATCACGGCGGCAAGCGCGAGGATCTGATCGCTACTGTCACGGCGCTTGTTGAAAAACAAGCTGCCGGTTCCAAAGAGGTGTAGAGCAATCTCACCATAAGGCTCAGCGGCTTCGGCCCATGAGCATCACCACCCAAGGGGTACTGACCCCTTGGGGGAGGTGCCCCTTGAATTTTTGTTTTTTCAGGGAGTACCTTATGTCGAACGAAGTGTCTGAATTGACTGTTGAAGTGGTCGAAGTTTTGGGAGGCTTTTGGCGTTCTCAAGGCGAACCACAACGGCTGGCGTTGAAAGCGTTGCGGGCAGAGCAGTGGCGTCAAGCTGCTGCTGACCAGTGGGTGGCACGTCAGTGCGTCGTCCTGAGTTCTCTCGGTGACAAGTCCTTGCAAGCCATTGCCGATGGCGTGATCGACCTGTCCGCGCTGATGCAGCAAATGGACTCAAGAGCTGAAGAAGTCGCCGGACTGGTGGCCAACAGCATCTTGCATCTGGAGACCTTGCGCAGCCGCAATAGCGACGCTTTGGACTTCCACACACTCAACGTTGAGCAACTGCGCACTGCGTTGGTTGCGGCATACAACGCCGGCCGTATAGACGTGGGCAGCAAGCGCTGACCCCTTTTTTAAACCACCCGACGGGGCGCCCCCGTTGGGGGCCTCCGTCTCACTCAAGGAGGCTGTGCCCATGGCACTCATGTTTTCGCGGCTCGCCCGCAACTTCGTCAAGAACGGGTATTTCCCGACCGATGACGACACCCTGGAACGCATCCAGCAAATGCTGGTGCCTCCCACCCCTGGCGCCAGCATCGCGCGGCTGCTTGATCCCTGCTGTGGAGAAGGCGCCGCGCTGGCCGACATCACGGCCGCGCTGCGGTCGAATGACACACCAGACAACCAGGCCAGCCTGGAGTCCTTGGGCGTGGAGTTCGATGCAGAGCGGGCCTGGCACGCCAAAAGCGTGCTGGACCGTGTGATCCATGCCGATGTCCACGATGTCGTCATCAAGCCGCGTTCCATCTCGCTGCTGTTCCTGAACCCGCCCTATGGCTACGGCGTCAAAGATGCCGCCAACAGTGCGGGGCCAGACGGTGGGGAGCGGGCCGAGCGCCTGGAGCGGACTTTCCTGAAAAAGACCGCGCCGTTGCTGGCGCTGGGTGGTGTGCTGGTCTACATCGTGCCGTTCTACGCGCTCGATGACGAAATCAGGCTCTACCTGGCGCGCAACTTCACGCGCTTGCGTTTCTTCATGGCGCCAGAACAGAAGTTCCAACAGTGTGTGATCGTGGGCGTCAAGACGCGCCCAGGACACCCACCCAAGGACGTGCTGCAGATGCTCTCACGGGCTCAGGCCGGGGAGTTCAAGGACCAGGTGCTGCCCCCCTATTGGGAGGAGGCACCTTACGAGCTGGTCGCTGGCCAGTCCGATGCGGCCTTTGACTTCCATGCGGTTCGCATCGACGGGCCTCAGTTGAAAGACGAGCTGGAGAAGCACCGCCACAGCTTGCTGTGGCAGGGTTTTGACGGGTTTTTCAACCAGGCCAAGGGCGAGCATCGTCGGCCGCTGCGCGACATGACCAAGTGGCACCTGGCGCTGGCTTTGGCTGCTGGCCAGGTCACCGGAAAAATCCGCTCTGCCGGCGGGCGTGTTTTCCTGATCAAGGGGGACACGTTCAAACGCAAGGAGCGCACGGTGAGCACGGAAGTCGATGGCGACGGCAACGTCAGTCAGACGGTGGTAATGTTGGACCGGTTTGTTCCGGTCATCAATGCCATCGAACTGACACCAGGTGAACGGCTGGGCGAGATCGTCAAGATCAGCTAAGCACGTTTTCCAGTGGAACCCAGATGGGTTCCCCGGTGGTCCACCACGCTTGATGTGGAGGGCCACCGGGGAAACCTTCTGAATCAAACCAAAGTAGGTTTCGAGGTGCGCTCAACTCTGAAAGCGCACCAGGTGTCTCACGGCACCGAGTTCATGTCATTTCATCAACCCAGTGGGGCCATGCCCCGTGGGGCATGGCATCACTACCTTCAAGGAGAAATCCATGAGTATTGTGGTGGCCACCGATTCCATCGACATCCGCCGCAGTTCCGACGCCGACCTGATCGGTCAGGTGCTGGGAGTTGACCTGGTGCGCAGACCTCCCAGCCTTGCCAGGCTGTTCGGGCTGCACCTGTATCCCCACGAAGCCAGTGATGGCGACTGCGATGAGCTTGGGCTTCCCCAGGATCAATGCATCCGTCTTCGGTGTGCACGTGAGTTGGTAGAGCGTGCGCTGTATGAAAACCTTCGGGAGCGCCCCGATCTGAACTCGCCAAACGCAATGAAAACCTTTCTGCGCGTCAAACTGGGTGGGCTGGCTCATGAGGCCTTCTGGGTCGTCTGGCTGGATTCTCAACACCGGCTGCTCGCGGCCGAGGAGTTGTTTCGTGGCACCTTGAACCAGACCTCGGTTTACCCCCGAGAACTGGTGCGACGTGCCCTTGACCACCAC
Organism: Hydrogenophaga atypica; assembly: GCF_042665215.1. Taxonomy (NCBI): domain Bacteria; kingdom Pseudomonadati; phylum Pseudomonadota; class Betaproteobacteria; order Burkholderiales; family Comamonadaceae; genus Hydrogenophaga; species Hydrogenophaga atypica. Next base: position 94,566 of record NZ_JBHTCA010000014.1, on the reverse strand, counting down.
GCGGCTTCCGTCGTGTTGGCGCACAACCACCCCTCGGGTGACTGCACGCCTTCCCATGCGGATTGCCACCTGACGAACACGATCAAAGCCGCTCTGGCGCTGATTGATGTCCGCGTAATTGATCACCTGATCGTTTCAGATCAAGAGGTCAAATCCATGGCCGAATCAGGCCTCATGTGAACCATCGTCAGTGGCCCTTGGGCACTGACAGAACTTTTTTTCAACCCATGCGGGGCCTGTGTCCCGCTGGGGCCGGGCTTCGCTCTTTTTTTGGAGCATTAGCCATGAACAACGCAGTTCACACCCAGACCCAATCGGTCCAGATCCGCCTGATCAAAGATCGGGACGGTTGGAACGCCAAGTCGAGCATCACGTTGCCGGACAACCGCGAATTGCAGATTCGCACCAGCAAACGGTCCAACGGCACGCTGGCCACGACCGCCACGGTGTACACCACCAAAGACGGTTACATGACGCATGCTTTCGGTCTGGGCATTCCTGGCAAAGGCGACTTTTCTTCGACAGTCATTTCCTCCAAGCCTGCACGGGTGACGGAGAAGGTGGTCGAGGAGCAGCAACGTCGAGGCCTGGCACACCTGGAGACCATTCAGGCGCAGATCAGGGCGCACTACGCCAGTGTGAAAAGCACGGCCGAGCACCCTGAGCCCACAGCGGTCCACCAAGGTTGAGCCACATGTGCAAGCCAATAGCCATGATTGAGGCAACCATCGCCGGTGAAGTCGCTGCGACAGCACTGGCGGTCAAGCTGGTCAAGGACAGTGTGTGGTTCGAGGTCATGCCCGAGTGCGATGACCGATGGACCATCACGGTTAAGGAAGAAGCGGCGAGTCTACTTCCCATCAGTGCACCGCGTCGCCGCATCCAGCGGCCGTGGTTCTGAGGGGCACATGCGAGCCACTTTCTCACGACCTTGCCCGAGCGGCAAACTAGACAAGATCGCCCATCCTTGGGTACTTGTCACTGGCGCAGGAACTGACATCCAAACGGTTGTTGATGACTTCGCCACGTACCAACACGCACTGACCGAGGCCCGCAAGGTCGATGGTCCTGGTGTCGATGTCATGAAGCGTTTGCCCTCGGGCGAACTCACCACAGAGTTCTAACGGACCTGTGGATTCAACCCACCAGCGGGACGCGCGCACCCGCTGGGTGTGTGTGTCTCGCTCCCTTTCCAGGAAACGAGATGTACCGAATTGAAGAATTTCCCGAGGTCTGGGTCGATGCCTGCTTGCGCAGCAGCGAAGGGCGATTGATGTTCCTCTCGGCCTACGGCCGGGATGGTTCATTGATGCAACTCATGGCGGCCCTCGATCTGGGGGGTGCTGAACGTGGTGGAGCCGACAGGTTCCACCTGGTCAACAGCCAGGGCGCACGGCACCCGGTCGATGTGAACGGCACCAGCCGGTTGAACAAGCACACCGGCAGGTTGCCCAAGCAGAACCTGTTCGGCCCACTCAGCCACATGTGGCTGTTCGACAAGACGCTGCAGCAGGAGGACAAGGCGAATCGCATCGCCTGGGTACTCCAGCATGCCGAAGTGCCTGCCGTGGAGCCTTCATTGGCCACTGGCAACAGCCTGCCGGCCTTGAACCACGGGGTCATGTCCGACCGCGTTTGGCAAACCCTGGTGCGCTTGTCGCCCGTGGCGCTGCTGGAGCACTGGCGTGAGCCGGTGATGCAGTGGTGCCTGGACAAGGGCGCCATTGATGCTTTGAACGATCCTGTGTACCCGGCCCTTGGGCCTGTCTCGGCCATCCGGGTCAGTCTTTCGGACCACTACCTGACCTTCATCAGCGACAGCGTGCGCAGCGGTTTGCTGCGGGCCTGATCGACCTTCTTTTTTCAACCCTGCGGGTGTCCTTGCCCGCTGGGCATGGCTCCCGCTTCTTACCTGTAAGGAGCAATCCATGTCCCAATTTGAAGATGACCGCGAGGACGACATCAAACGCATGTCGAACGTCGAGTTCGTGGCCGAGATGATGAACTTCAGCCGGTACGGTGTACTGGCTCAGATTTTCATCATTGATGCCATTCGCAAGCACGCCGACCGCGTGGCCGCGATGAAGCCGAACCAGATCAACCACCCGCTGATCAGCGAGCAGTCCTGGATCGGGGTGGCCAAGGACATCCAGTCCCAGATGGTTCGCAAATACGGTGAAGATGCGGCGCCCTCGGGCGACGCACAGGTGGATGGAGAAGCCCGATGATCCAGATCGAGGGCTTCAACATTTGCCTCATCGAGTCTGGTGAGATGTACGGTGAGGGCGGCTGCCAGTTGCACATCCTCGATGAGCCCTTGGTCGAGTTCTACGACGCCAAGATCGACTCACCCAGGTATGGGCGGCGCGGCCAGTTCATCACCCGGTACCACAGCACGACGTTGCTGGGCATCGACTTTCGGCATGGCCTGGCGCTTGATGGCGCTGTCCCTGCTTGGAACATCAGCCCGAAGGGGATGCGCGACCTCAAGCGCTACCTCAAGGGCTTCATGCTGGAGTTGGGATGAGCACGCTCATCAGACCACCGATCACCAAGCGGTACCTGTACGACGGACTCCCAGTGTCCGTGCAATGCGAAGTTGGCCATGGCCAGGATGAACCTGACGCCACCACCTTGAGTTGTCCGCAATGCGGGCTTCCCTTTGTGGTTGCACAGGCTGTCTTGTTCATGGCCACGTTCAACGCGCGCCAGTTGACCGTCGACGGCGCAGCGCTACAACGGGTCTCCTGACCCTTTTCACGACCTGCAGCGGCTTGACGGCCGCCGCTTGATTTTTTCTTTTTCAACCCTGTGGGTGTCTCTCCCGCAGGGGAGGGCGCCTGCTTTTTTTTCCTATGGAGAAACACATGACGACCCTTGAAATGAATCCTGTCGAAAACACCGCCGTCGCCGGCGTGCCTGACACCTCTGGCGCCGGCGCCAACGATGGCCGCAACATGAGCCTGGCTGCTTTCATTGACGAGTTCGGTGAAGGCTTGCTGGCCCAGGTTCGGTCTCAGAACCCTCCGGTCTATGACCCGGTGCTCGATGAAGTCAGTGAGATCCACCGGCAACGCCAGGCGGTGCTCGATGGCCTCAAACGCAAACCCTTCAAGGCGCAAGCCGATGCCGTTCATGCGGTGGTGAAGTTGCTGGCCGATGAAAATCAGCCTGCGGCCGTCATCAACGCGGAAATGGGCACCGGCAAAACCATGATGGCGATCTGTGCTGCGGCCGTGATGCAACGGACCCACCCTCGCACCCTGGTGATTTCACCGCCCCACCTGGTCTACAAGTGGCGGCGCGAGATCCTGGAGACGGTGCCTGGTGCCAAGGTCTGGGTGCTCAATGGCCCTGACACCTTGCGCAAGTTGCTCAAGTTGCGTCAGGCGCTCAGTTACAAGACCAACCAGCCCGAGTTCTTTGTGCTCGGGCGCGTGCGGATGCGGATGGGCTTCCACTGGCGTCCCTCGGTGATCAGTCGCAGAACGTCGTTTGACGGCCAGCCCTTCGTGGCCGGCGCCTGTCCTGACTGCATGCAAATGCTGACCCAGGATGACAAAGAAGGGCACCCGATGCCGATGTCTTTCGAGCTGGCCAAGGCCAGCCTGAGCGACAAGCGGATGAAGTGCCCCCACTGTGGAAGTGCGCTGTGGACCCTGATCCGGGCCGGAAGGCCCATAGAGTCGCAATACGACCTCGTTCTGGGTGCGTTGAAGCAGATGCCCACCATCGGCGAAAAAACCGCCCAGAAGCTGCTCAAGGCCTTCGGCGAGGAGGCTTTGGGCGCGATGCTCGGAGACAACGTCTACGAGTTCTTGAACCTGATGGACGAGAACGGCGACCTGGTGTTTTCTGACAAGCAGGCGCGGCGCATGGAGCGATCCCTGGCCACGTTCGAGTTCAGCATAGGGGAGGGCGGTTACCAGCCCACCGAGTTCATCAAGCGCTACCTGCCACGCGGCTACTTTGGGTTGCTGGTGGTGGACGAGGGGCACGAGTACAAGAACGAAGGTTCGGCCCAAGGCCAGGCCATGGGCGTGTTGGCCAGCCAGTGCCAAAAAGCACTGCTGTTGACCGGCACCCTCATGGGCGGCTATGCCGACGATCTGTTTCACCTGCTGTGGCGGCTCAACCCCGCAGCCATGTTGGAAGATGGCTTCAAACCGGCGAAGAACGGTTCCATGGCCAATGCCACCATGTCTTTCATGCGTGAGCATGGGGTGCTCAAGGACATCTACAAGGAGTCCAGCGAGTCCTCCCATCGCACGGCGAAGGGCAAACAGGTGAGTGTGCGAACCAGCAAGGCACCAGGCTTCGGCCCGGTGGGCATCATGCGCTACGTGCTGCCGATGACGGTGTTCCTGAAGCTTCGGGACATTGGCCAGAAGGTGCTGCCTCCTTACGAGGAGCAGTTCCTGGAGGTGGCCATGACCGAGACCCAGGCGCAGGCCTACAAGGCGATGTCACTCAAGCTCGTGCAGATGCTCAAGCAGGCACTGGTGACAGGTGACAACAGCTTGTTGGGGGTGGTCATGAACGTGCTGCTGGCCTGGCCAGATTGCTGCTTCCGCGAGGAGGTGGTTCGGCATCCGCGCACCAAAGCGCTGCTTCATCACCAGGGCGCGGTGTTCGCTGAAGGCGACACGTCACCCAAGGAAGCCGAGTTGCTTCGCATCTGCCTGGCCGAGAAAGCTCTCGGCCGCAAGGTGCTGGCCTACTCGGTCTACTCGGGCACCCGTGACACCACGTCGCGTCTGAAAACGCAACTGGAAATCCGGGGTCTCAAGGTGGCAGTGCTGCGTGCCAGCGTGGACGCGGCCAAACGTGAGGACTGGGTGGCCGAGCAGGTGGAGAAGGGCATTGATGTCCTGATCTGCAACCCCGAGCTGGTGAAAACCGGCCTGGATCTGCTGGACTTCCCCACCATCGTGTTCATGCAGTCGGGCTACAACGTCTACACCGTGCAGCAGGCCGCCAGGCGCTCATGGCGCATCGGCCAAAAGCAGGATGTGCGCGTGATCTTCCTGGGCTACGTTGGCAGTGCACAAATGGACTGTCTCAAGCTCATGGCCAAGAAGATCGCCGTGTCTCAGTCCACGTCCGGCGACATGCCTGACAGCGGGCTGGACGTGCTCAACGACAGCGGCGACAGCCTGGAGGTGGCGTTGGCCAAGAAGTTGCTAAACTGATTTCGCCTCAACATTGATCCCGGTCCTGAAAAGGACTGGGATTTTTTTTTGGCGCCCAGCATGGGCGCACATCTGCCTTCGCAGTTACTGGCTGTTCGATCCGCCAGACGGTTTGAACACATGGCCACAATCCAGGCAGGCCCACAGCATGCTGTAGAGGCGCAGATTCGCCATGTACTCCCCATACCGTTGGTCGTGAGCCGCCTTGTCCAAGGCTCCTGGTGGTGGCCAGGCCTGCCACAGCAGATAGCCACCCAATATGCCAGGTATGAGGGCGCCGGCTGCAAAAGACGGCCCGCGTTTATCAAGCATTAGCAAAAAAAAGGCGACAGCTATTAGGCAAAGAAGCAGGCCAGGCACGCCGAGCAGAAACAGCCGCCTTTTGAAGTAGCGAGGATGGAGTGGTGGCGCTGGGGGTGAAACGCGAGAAGCCAACCCCGAAATGTTGAACGAGGTCGAATCGGTGCCGTAGGAAACCGACGTGCCTTGCGCGTACAGCATTTCGCAGCGCTTGACGTGTGATGAGGAGCAGTTCGGGCAGTCCATCAGCTCAGATCCCAAACAACAATTGTCAGCAGCTTCTCAGGCGGGCACGCCTCGATGCGTTCAACCTGCCACTCGATCAGCTTGTGTTGCTTCCACAGTGGCACGTATTCGTCGTCAGCGAGACTGAGCCTGGCCAGCGAAGCCGGTGTTGCGTAACGGGCTGAAATCAGCGGCAGCACATCAGCGGCCAGGGCGGTGTAACGGTTCGGATAGCCCGAGCCGGACAGTTTGGTGGCCTTGCCAGCTTGAACCAAGTCCTCGATCCAGCGGATGCCATCGGCTCGGATTTCCCATTGAGCCAGCGCGGCCGCACGGCGGTTGATCTGGTCTGCCTGGTCAATTTCATCAGGGGTTTGTGTGGAGACAATGAACCACCAGCCGATCATGCGCGCCCCTCGTTGTCCTTTTTGCCGGGAACGGGCAGGCCAAGCAGGGCACGTAGCGCATCGGGATCGCCATTGACAGCCCGCATGTCACGCACGAAGTCTTGTGATACCCCAATGAAACGATCAAGCAGTTCGCGCTGGACCGGATGGAGATGATTGCGCTTGAGGTCCAGGACCGACAAGCAGTTGTTCAAATCCTCGACGGCGATGTCGCACGTGGCCATGGCCATGGTGTTTGGGCTGCGGGGTGAGGGAAAGAATTCCCATCTCTTGACCCAGCTCTCGGTGCTCATTGTTTTTGACCTCCCTTTCGTTTGACACCATTATCTGCCTTCACGCGGGCCACCAGCCGCCGCTGTCCGGGGCGGATCGATGTGGACCGCGACAGTGAATGGGAACTCCCGCGCCGTGACGTTTCCTTTGCAATTCGACCATTGGCCTGATGCCACGACTCCCCCCTACCATCTCGGACAAAGCGATGGATGGAGGAAGAAGAAAATGTCAGGGAACTGTTTGGTTTTTATCTGCTGCATGAACGAGGTTTGGCCGACGCCAGCGTCTCAGGTGCCACACACGATATCGACAGGCTGGCCAACTGGCTCCGTCCAAAACGCGAATGCCTCCTGAAGGTTACCCAGCAAATGCTGTGGGAGTATTTGGAGATGCTGACCGCCGCGTATGCCCCGGCATCCGTCGGCAGAAAACTCTGGAGCCTCAAAACCTTTTATGCGTGGGCCAGTCGAGAGGGTTATTGTGCCAATCCCTTCCAGGGCACAAGCCCTGCAAATCGGCGGCCGCAGAATCCGCCCCAATTCATTCCAACGGTCAAAGACATCGAGAGCCTGCTCGCGCAGCCGAACACCAGGACCGTAATAGGCGTGCGCGACAGAACCATCATGGAGCTTCTGTACGCCACCGGCTTGCGTGCGCGGGAATTGCTGAATGTCGAGCTGCACCACTTCTGCCTGAAAACCCGGTGCCTGCAGGTCAGTGGCAAGGGCAACAAGGAACGAATCACGGTTTTTGGACGTGAGGCCCAACACTGGGTGGATCGCTATCTGGAAGTGAGCCGCCCGGTTTTGACCGAAGGGCGCTGGGGCAGGGTGGGCAGCAAGCTGTTCCTGGCACCAACGCAAAGCGGCGAACTGACCTACCACGCCTTGCTGGCATTGGTGCGGAAACACGCCGCCAGCGCCGGCCTGGCGCTGATGACCCCGCATTCACTGCGACACGCGTTCGCCACGCACCTGTACCAGAATGGCGCCAATTTGAGAGTGATCCAGATGCTGCTCGGTCACAGTCAACTGACCACCACCACGGTCTACACCCAGTGCACCACACAGCACCTGCGCGATCTGCTCAACAAACACCATCCCCGGTCAAAGTCCAGGTGAACTTCGTGGATGAACGACAGGACCATCAATGGAGTACACGACGCCCCGGAAACTGAAACGCTCGGCTCGCTTGGCGGCAGCGTCCTTTCCTGCAGCAGCACGTTCAACATGCTTCTGATGTGCGTTTGTCCAGGCTGTGAACTGGCGGCGCAGATACCGCGAGGCAATCGCCTTGCCATGGTTCATGGCTTGTTCAAGTTCTTGCTCGGAGACTTCCTCCGCCAGTCCGACATACAGCCGCCTGGGATCAACGCCGTCGTCGGGATGGTCGATCACGACGTACAGCCGCTTAACTGCGTATTCCGACTAAACCCGCCATCTATTCCGATCCAAACCCACCAGCAATTCCAGTTCAAACCGACCGCAGACTCCGATTCGGGATCACCTCATCGGATTGACCTATTGGTTGAAGCCGGTGCAGAGTTGTCCACGGCGTTGGTCGGTCGGCGCTTGCGACGAACCGACCGACCAACGCGGTGGGCAACTCGTGTTCACAGCGCAGGATGTACTGGTCAGTTTCCCAGCACGCTCTCTATTCGGACGCTGTGACTTACGTCACCTCAGTTTATGAGTTTGCCGAGCGCCGCCGCTTCGGCCGTAGTGATTCGCCAACGAGATCGATTCGATAGGAATCGCTGACCACCCGGTCCATGATGGCGTCGGCAACGGTCGGATTTCCATCCGCAAGATAGTCGTGCCAGCGCCTGACAGGCAACTGGCTGGTCACAACAGTCGCTTTGGTACCTGAGCGACTCTCAACGACCTCTAGGAGGTCTGCTCGTCGCTCGGCCGTAAGCGTGTTGATACCCAGGTCGTCAAGGATCAGCAGATCGTGCTTGCCGATCGCCGCAATCCGCTTTCTAAAGGTGCCATCGGAATGCGCAATGGCCAGCTCCTCCAAAAGCAATGGCACACGCTCGAATTTGACCGTCATCCCATGCCTGCAGGCTTGGTTCCCCAGTGCACAAGCAATCCATGTCTTGCCCAAGCCAGTTGCGCCAGTCACGATTACATTGACGCCATGTCTGATCCAGTTGCACAGTGCCAGTGACGCCATCACCGATCGATCAAGGCCTCGCTTGGCCTCGTAGTCAATGTCTTCCATGCAGGCCGGCTCACGTAGCTTTGCGTTGGTCAGCAGCCTCCGAAGGCGCTTTTCATCGCGATAAGTCACTTCGTGATCGACCATCAGGCCGACTCTTTCCTCGAAGCTCAAGTGCCCGGCGACAGCGGATTCGATCTGCTGCGAGAAGGCATGGACCATGCCAAAGAGTTTGAGCTCGTTAAGCTTTCGGATCGTGTCGTTTGTCATCATGGTCTGGTTCTCCATGCAAGGTCAGTGGTAGTGCTTAGGGCCACGCAGGTTTTCGTGAGGGAAATTGGCTTCGGTGATATCCAAACCGTGCATATCCAGTCGGTTAACCAGGATCGCGCGCAGGCTGGATACAGATGTTGCTCCGCTGTGGATCGCTTTGGTGCACGCAGCCTCGACACGATCTACTCCGAATTCAGCGCTCAACTTGCGCATACCAATGCCGAGCCGGTAACCCGCTGTCTTGCCACCATTGGCCGCCAGCCGTTGTTCCACAAACGCTGTGGTTTGCGGACCAATACCATTGGCCCACTGCAGTTCGCGTTCAGGCGTCCAAAGACCATACGCGTGTTCGGCTGGCGTCAGGTGAGCCGGATCGATGACCGGATCGTCACCTGGCGTTTTAACGTGGCTCGCTACCCGACGACCATCGAAAACCAGTTCGACAAGTGTCGCCGTCACCCGAATGTCGACAACCTGTGAGACAAGTCGTGCAGGAGCAGAGAACAGCCGTCCTGCCACGTTCACCATCTTGCTCATGTCCACCCGAGCGCGGCGGAACTCGACGTATTCATAGGAGGTTACGGGCAGGCTGCGTAGCAGTGGTGCATCCAGATTTTCAAAGGCACTACGCCGATTGCCTGCTAGCTTCTGAAAGGGACGGCTGTTCAGCTCATCGAGCAGTTCGCGAATCGCGCAGTTGAGCTCGCCTAAGCTGGTGAAGACGCGTCGGCGCAACCGGAACAATATCCAGCGCTCAACGATCAACACATGTCCCTCTACCTTGGCCTTGTCCTTCGGATGACGAGATCGGGCCGGTTGGATCGTCGTACCATAGTGGGCGGCGAAGTTCTGATAGCTGTCGTTGACAAGCGGCTCCGTCAAACTCGCTCTGGTTACTGCCGATTTCAAGTTGTCGCAGACGATAAATTTGGGCACGCCTCCGAAGAACTCCAGCATCCGCACGTTTGCGGCAATCCAGTCTGGCAGCGTTTGCGACCAATGGGCCTCGGCGTAGGTGTAGTTCGACGCCCCAAGTACGCTGACGAATATCTGCGCGCGATGGACGCAACCTGAGACGGGATCATGGATTGGGACGGTCGGCCCAGCATAGTCGACGAATACCTTTTCCCCGGCCAGGTGAGTCTGCCTCATATAGCTTTTGAGGCTTCGGCACCACTTGCGATAGAGGGCGGAAAATTGACTGCGTTGCATCCCGTTGGGGTGAGCAACAAGGTACTCGGCGTGCAGTTGCTGGAGCGTTGCCCCAGGTAGCTGCATGTCGCGGTGCACGTCGGTCCAGTTTGGCTCTGGACGGCGTGCTCGCGTCCCAGGTTCAACTGGATACAGTCTTTTCTCAAGTTGGGCGTCATCCAGACTGTCAGGCAGTGGCCACGTTAGCCCCGCACTTGAGGCGCGCACGAGGTAGTCCGCCACGGCGTCGCGTGAGATACCCAGGCTGGCGGCAACAGCACGGCGGCTCAGCAGCGAGCCGTGAGACAGCCGCAGAACCTCCCGGATCTTGCGCATGTGAATTCTCCGATTGACCATCGTCCCTCGACGGTTTCCAAGTCGTTCTTGACAGTCCAAACGACAGGTCGGAGAATCCAGTTTGAAGTCCCCACTTCACTGGATCCAATCCCGTAGGCGGCCCACAGCTTTCGCTGTGGGCCGCTTGCGTTTGGGCTCTACTAGGCGTCTACGGTTGAGTATCAGTCTGTCGGCATGGCTGCTTCTCCTGTTATCTCGCCTTGCCGGCGGGGTGATCGTCCGCGAGGCCGAAACGTGTATCGCTGTGGCCAGAGTTCGCTCGGTCGCATCCCGAGCAGCTTGGCGACATGACACGCCACCTCAAAGGACGAAATCCGACCGTGGATCACGTTGCCGACCACGCTGGCGGATACACCCAAATCTCGCGCGATGGCCGACTGGCTGAGACCTAGGCGCTTCAGGCGGTAGGCGATGTCGATCCCGTCCATTGCGACAGCCGCGTCATTTGCGAGTAAATTAAGCACAATCAGTAAAGAATTGTTCTCTATGGAAACGGAATATACGCCTAAGCGATCATCGATGCAATCTGCTAACGACCCGTTGGCGGCGGTTCCTGGTCGCTTGGCCCAGGTTCTTGCCTTCGCCGGGATAAGTCAGGCGGAACTTGCTCGGCGAATCGGAGCGTCCGCTGGTTTTGTCAGCGATGTCCTTCGCGGCGTAAAGCGACCCGGGGTGGAAATGCTCATGGGCTTGCGCGAAGCCTTTGGTGTATCCGTGGACTGGCTGCTTTCAGGCGAGGGCACAATGACCGGCGGGACTGGCATCCGCAATGACCTCTTTTTTACAATCCGCCTGCAAATTGCTGTGGCCCGGTCTGCAGTAGTGGACCAAAATCCAACCGCAAGAGCGCTGCTGCTTCTGATCAGAGAGGGCCAGTTGGCCGCTGCAAGCGAGGAGCCTGTATTCAAGGAATTTTTGGATCAAGTAGTGCCTGAGGACGGTGATCTCGATCTGACCGTAGAGCTATATAACGGTCACCAGTGGGCCACCGATCCGGTCTCCCAGCGGCGCAATCTGCTGGCAGCCGCTGTCGCGCACTTCGACGCCCGCAAGCCTGTGGACCGTCTAGCGGCACTGACTGGTACTGATGACAATGCACCACTCGTACAGGTCAACACCGGAAAAGGCCAGCGTGTTGCTGGGCGCGATTTTCACGAGCACGTTAGACGCAAGCGATGACTTCCGGCGAACACGAACCGGCCATTACTCAGTTCAACCTGGGGGAGCGCAGTCGCATCGCTGGGCGCGACTATTACGAGGGACGCATTCCCGACTCCATCAAGGTGTACTTGGCCACCACGGCATCAGACCGGCTTGATGAAGAGGCAATCGACAACGAGCGCCTCTTCTACTATCGCTTCGGTGTCGACGTGCAGCGAGCTGTCCGTGAACAGGTGATCGCGCTTAAACGCCAGCATGGGTTGACGGATACCGAGTGCCGATGGCTGCACCGTTCGGGACAGTTTCCTATTACCCGTGAAGGTGCGAAGTTGGAGCCTGATCGTCTGGTCCCGGCTGCGGGGTGGTTCTATGCGGTCATCCAGGCACTCTTTTTTGGCAGTAGCTTACTGATGATCAACTTTTCCGGCATGCCCTCTTGGAAGCAGTTGCTGGGCTCGGTTGCCGTCACTGGACTCTGGTTCGGATCCATGTGGGCTACGAACAGGCTCTTTTTGGCACCTTGGCGCAGGGTAAAGAGCCTTCGACTCTAGTGCTTAAGGCGGAGTCTCCCAGTACACAGACTCCGGCGAGTGGGGCATTGACGAGCTGCTGGATACAACGCCCCCAAACGCATCAGTTTAGTTTTGAACAATCTCCATGCTGGGCGGGAGCCTTGCCCCCGTGAGCCTGGTGGCATGGGTGGATTTTCGCAGAGCCAGTTTTCTCGGGTGAGGAAATTGCGCACCCAGCCATCATCATGACGCCGGAGAGCAGTGCGGTAGAAAGTAGAAGTCTGGTTTTCATGCTTCGTGGCTTGTCAAGCTGTTCGTCGTTGAAAATTGGTTCGCGTCGATAGTTCATAACGAGAGATGTTTGGACTCGATTATTTATTCACTGTTTCGCGTCAATAAAACGTCAAGCGACGCAGGGTTGGGATTGAGCGCAATTTAGACATGTAATTCAAGAGATGCACATTGACCCGGAACTCACTTTGGTAGGGTTCGTGGAAGGTGTGCAGGCTTGTCTTGCCTCATTGCTCGCCAGACAGCGGCACCCAGCCAGTACGGCGTGCTTTTTCCAGCTCCGCAATCACGTCAGCCCTCGACTTTGATGGGCCGACAACCTTGCCGGGCAACGGGATGCCTCGCTGAAGGAGCGCCAGAGTGCCGTCCTTACGCGCGGTCTCAATTTCAGCGCGCACGGCTGCACGGGTTAGTGTCGAGGCGACATGATCAGGGTGGAATGTGAAGCCAGCTTCACCACCCACGTCGTGGGTCAATGAATTGGCTTGAGCAGCCAACGGCATGATCATTACAAGGCTGGCAGCGAGAGAAAACTTTTGCATCGCGTTCATATATGTCCTTTGAATCAGAGATGGGTGCGAGCTGGCTTGCAGCTTTTGCCGAAAGGCGTCGCCATCGTATGAAGTTCCCTCTGTCAGAACTCGGACGAGAAAATGACAATTCAGACAGGTTGATCTGTGGCGCCTTTTCGCTTCCTACAATCAGCGCCTATGAAGATTCTGGTGATCGAAGATGAGATCCGGCTCGCGACCTACCTCCAAAAAGGTTTGTGCGAGGAGGGGTATGTTGTTGAAGTTGCTCACAACGGCGTCGATGGATTGCACCTGGCGATGGAGGGTCAATGCGACTTGGTGATACTTGACGGCATGTTGCCGGGCCTGGATGGCTTGAGTCTTTTGACGGCCCTGCGTCACACCAAATCCATACCGGTACTGATGCTGACGGCACGGGGTCGGGTTGAGGACAGGGTGCAGGGTCTGAGGGCGGGGGCAGACGACTACCTGGTCAAGCCGTTTGCCTTTTCCGAGTTGGTCGCGCGTATCGAAGTGCTGCTTCGACGACACCACCCGCTGAGCGCGCCAGCGGTTCATCTGCTCGTCATGGGTGATCTTGAGCTGGACTTGCTGCGCCGCAAGGCGAGTCGAGGCGGTCAGCGGCTGGACCTCACCGCCAAGGAGTTCAAGCTGCTGGCGCTGCTACTTCGCAGGCAGGGCGAGGTGTTGAGCCGGACCGAAATTGCCGAGCAAGTCTGGGACGCCAACTTCGACCACGGCACCAATGTCATTGATGTGGCCATACGGCGCTTGCGAAACAAACTCGATGGCCCATACCCGACGCAGCTTTTGCACACAGCCCGGGGCGTGGGGTATGTGCTTGAGGAGCGCACCCAGTGAAGCCTGTTTTGTCGCTCGGGCTTCGTCTTTCACGGTGGCTCATGGCGCTGAGTTTCGCAGGATTGGCTGCGGTGTGCGCCATCGTGTATGCGGCAACGTCCTACAGCTTCACCATTCAACAAGACGAGCTTTTGCAGCAAAAGGCGACGCAAGTACGCCACCTTCTGGCCGAGACCATGTCGAGTGCCGACCCGGCACTGTTGCAACACAAGCTGGATGATTTCCTGGTCGGTCATGTGAACCTCTGGCTCAGCTTGCAGGATCGAGATGGGCGTCTTCACTATGAAAAGCGCCCAGCCCCTATTCCGACAGAGAACTTGCGAACGTTGCGTTTCGAGGTTGTGTCTACCGAGCTGTCTGACGGGCAGTTGGAAGCAACGCTGACTCTGGACACGCGGGATGAGCAACGGTTGTTGCACAAGGTCGGAATGATTCTGGTGGCAGCGGCTGCATGTGGCGTCGGAGTGATCGGCGCTGGTGGCTTCTTCCTTGTGCGCGCAGGGCTAAGGCCCGTGCAGCATTTGGCTGACCAGACGGCCAGACTGGCTGCCGATACCCTCCACCATCGGCTGGACGGCTCAGCGCAACCAGCCGAGCTGGTTCCACTGGTCACTCAGTTCAACGAGCTTCTGACCCGGCTGGAGCGCGCCTACGAGCAATCAGAAAACTTCAATGCCGACGTGGCGCACGAGCTTTGTACGCCATTGACAACGCTCATCACAAGCGCAGAAGTCGCGTTGCGCAAACCACGCGACAACCAGGAACTGCGCGAGGTGCTTGCCGCCAACCTCGAAGACCTACAGCGCATGGCCAGCATCGTCCAAGACATGCTCTTTTTGTCGCGAGCGGATTGCGGTGCATTGGCGCGCAGGGTCGCTGTGGGAAGTCTTGCTGCAATCGCCTCGGACGTGGCCGAGTTTCATGAGGACGCAATCGAAGCAGCCGGTCTGGAGCTCAAAATTGTTGGTAACGGGGCTGGTGAATTCGACGTGGGGCTCCTGAACCGAGCGCTATCCAACCTGGTGAGCAATGCCACCCGATTCGCGGACCGTGGAACTGCCGTGGAAATTCACATTGCCCTGTCGGATGATGAGGCACGCCTGACGGTGGTCAATCGTGGCATCGCCATAGACCCCAAGCACGTGCCCCATATTTTTGATCGGTTTTACCGCGCAGACGTCGCCAGAGCGGGCTCGGTACAGAACCACGGGCTTGGCCTGGCGATTGTCGCGGCCATCGCGCGCATGCATGGCGGGCAGGTATTTGCCCGCTCTGAGAACGGTTTGACAACGGTGGGTTTGACGCTCAAACGTCACATGCAAGCCGACATGGAGGGCAGCCGTGAAGGAGAGTGATCCAAACTGTGGGAGGCTACGTGCACAAAGAGGTTGCCTCAGCAGCCGATAGGCTTGATCAGTTCTTGCGTGCTGGTGGCGTCCAGCCCGACGAGCGTGTCACCGTGATCAGTGACGATGCGGGTGAGTTCGTCAAGGCCGTCCGGGGCAGCGAACTGGCAAGAGGTCGCATTCTGGATTGGTTTCACATAGCGATGAAGTTCAAGGCAGCAGAGAATTCTGTTCGAGGCAGCAAGCACTTCGAGCCGCATGAGCGAGATAGGGTGTGCGATTGGTTGCACAAGGCCAATTGGCTCGTCTGGCACGGCAATGGCCGCCAGGCTGTAGCCAGGATCAAGGGCATCGACGAAGAGCTGTTGGCCAGACCCGAGCACGAGGACTCGACCCTGTGGTGGAACCTGCGCCGACTGTATTTCTACATCGACAACAACGATTCGACCCTGGTCAACTACGGTGCCAGGTACCGCAAGGGCCTGCCGATCAGCAGCAGCATCGCGGAGTCGGCCGTCAACCTGTTGGTGCGTCACCGAATGGCCAAGAAGCAGCAGATGCGCTGGACCAACGAAGGGGCACACCATCTCGTTCAAGTTCGTGTGGCTGCGTTGAACGGTGAACTCACGCCACGGCGACTGGCAGCGCTTTCCAGGATGCCATGCGCGAACGCTTCCCAGACCCGTCAGGTCGCTTAATCTTACTGTGTCATAAAAAGTAAGCCATGATATGCCCATCTTTTCCCTGTGATGGGGGTGCGATGGACATATCCAAAGAGTTTGGTCTCTACATGGCCCACCTAGCCGACGGGCTGGGTCATGCCCGACCGTCACGCAGGATTGGCCGGGTATTGCACCGGTCTGATGCTGCCGCTGTCGCGCAAGAGCGTCGAGCCCATGGCCGCCCGCGTCGATCCGCTTCGAGCCAGCGCCCGGCACCAAGCCCTGCATCACTTGGTCGCCAAGGCCCAATGGAGCGATCAGCAACTGCTCAATCGCGTGGCGCAGTGGGTGGTGCCGCACATGGACTTCAGCGCTGGCGGCTGGTGGATCGTCGATGACACGGGCTTTCCCAAGAAGGGAGTTCACTCGGTGGGCGTGACGCGTCAATACTGTGGGGTTCTGGGCAAGCAAGACAACTGCCAAGTGGCGGTCAGTGTTTCGTTGGCCTGCGAACAAGGCAGCCTGCCGGTGGCCTGGCAGCTGTACTTGCCCCGCAACTGGGCCGAAGACGCAGAGCGCAGACTCAAGGCGGGGATTCCTGAGGGCATCGAGTTTGCGACCAAGCCACAAATTGCCCTGGCACAGCTGCGGGGCCTGCTCTGCGAAGGAGCACCCAGACACTGTGTGCTGGCCGACGCCGGCTACGGGATCGACTACGCGTTTCGTCAGGGGCTGACCGATCTGGGCTTGCCCTACGTGGTCGGGATCACCTCGGCCGTGGTGGTCTGGCCACCCGGAGTGGAGCCCCTGCCGCCGAAGCCCTACAGCGGCATGGGCCGTCCACCGGTGATGCCACGGCGCACCGCCAAGAGACAGCCTGTGAGCGTCAAGGCATTGGCGCAGTCCTTGCCCGACAGCGCATTCCAGAACATCAGTTGGCGCGAAGGCACAAACGAGCGCCTGACGGGCTGCTTTGCGGCGCTGCGGGTACGCTGCGCCGGGGGCAACGTCGGCAAGGCGCGTCTTCTGCCCCAGCAGTGGCTGCTCATCGAGTGGCCCGCAGATCAGGCCGAGCCCGAGAAGTACTACCTGTCCACGTTGCCCGAAACCACGGCACTGAACGACCTGGTACGCGCCGCGCACATGCGCTGGCGCATCGAGCGCGATTATCAGGATCTCAAGCAGGACCTGGGGCTGGGCCACTATGAGGGAAGAGGTTGGCGAGGCTTTCACCATCACGCCAGCCTGAGCATCGCCGCGTATGGCTTCCTGATGGCCCAGCGGCTGAAAGTCGGCAGCGATGCAGGCGGTAAAAAAAAACTTCGTCGAACGCCAAGTACCTGCCGTTTCCCCGGATTACATCCCTCGGGGAAGCCCAGCGCGCGCAGCGTCACGTGCCGGACTCAATCAGGACGTTGCGTCTTGAGTTGAGCGTCACACTGGCACGCGCCTTGGGATATTGCCCGCATTGCGCCGCAGTACACGTTCGACTACTTTTATGACACAGTAAGACTAGGCCCCGCGAGGGCGATTTCCCCAGCCAGCCTTCGCGTACTACTTCAGCGTGAAGCGGACGGAGGCAACCGATTTGCCCGCCTTCGAGACGGCAACGACGGCTTTAGTGCCTGTGGGAACTTTGAAACTGCCTGACGCTTCCAGCTTGCCATCGCCTGCTTGAAGTTGAACTTCCTGCTTCTCGCCGCCAGCGAGTAGAGTGACCTTAGCGGTCATTCCCGCCACAACAGCGGGCTTTCCGTGGTCGCGCACATAGAGGTGCAGCTTCTCGGCACTAGCAACGAATTCGTACTCGACCTCCTTGGCTTCTGCAACAGCACCACCATGCATCGGCTTTAGGTCGTGCCCGTGATTGTCCGCAGCGAAGGCTGCGCCCGAGATCGACACTGACAAGGCGAGAATGAGTTGGGAGAGTTTCATGAATGTTCCTTTGGGACTGGATAAAAGGGAAGGTCCCGCGATTAGCGAACGGGACCGTTTCAACTACGCGGGCGCGGACACGTCCGGGGGATGCGAGGGCTCAGCAGACACGTCCTCATCTTCTTCATCGGGCCGATGGGCCAGGCGGTAAAGAATCGGCAGCACGAGAAGCGTGAGAAGCGTGGATGAGAGAATTCCACCGATCACCACGGTGGCCAGGGGACGCTGGACTTCGGCGCCGGTGCCTGTCGCAATGGCCATTGGAATGAATCCCAGCGAGGCCACCAGTGCCGTCATCAGAACCGGCCGTAGCCGGGTGAGAGCGCCGTCATGGATTGCTTCGTCAAGACCAACACCGCCTTCCCTCAAGCTGCGAATGTACGAAATCATCACCAGTCCGTTGAGCACGGCTACCCCTGAAAGTGCGATGAAACCGACAGCCGCAGAGATAGACATCGGAATGTCCCGAAGCCAAAGCGCCAGGATGCCCCCCGTCAATGCGAATGGGATGCCAGTGAAGACCAGCAGACCATCCTTGACGTTTCCGAACATAGCGAATAACAGCACGAAAACCAGCAGCAGGGACACCGGCACGACGATCTGCAGGCGCTGCGTCGCCGACTGCAGGTTCTCGAAGGTTCCGCCCCAGCTCGTCCAATAGCCAGTGGGAATCTTGATCTGGGCGAGGCCTTGCTCAGCCTCTGCGACGAAAGAGCCCACATCGCGCCCGCGCACGTTGGTGCTCACGACGATGCGGCGCTTGCCGTTTTCTCGGCTCACCTGGTTGGGGCCAGGAGCAAGCTCGAAAGTCGCGACCTCACCCAGCGGGATGAAGTTTGTCTTGGCCTCTGTGCCACTGGCAGAACGCGGCAGCGGGATAGGCAGCCGCTTCATCCCTTCAAGATCGTTGCGCACAGCCTCAGGCAGACGAACCAGGATGTCGAATCGGCGGTCGCCCTCGAACATGGTGCCGGCCTCGCGACCACCAATGGCGGTGGCCACGGTGTCTTGAATGTCTGCAACGTTCAGACCATAGCGAGCAGCCTTCTGGCGGTCGATGTTCACAGTGAGCATCGGAAGCCCCGTCGTCTGCTCAACCTTCACCTCAGAAGAGCCCTGGATCTTCTGCAGCATTGCGGAGACTTCTTCTGCGGACTTGTTCAGAACATCCATGTCGTCACCGAAGATCTTCACGGCCACGTCACTGCGCACGCCCGATATCAGTTCGTTGAAACGTAGCTGAATGGGCTGGGAGAACTCATAGTTGTTGCCAGGGATTTTCCCGATGACCTCCTGAATCGCCGCGAGCAATTCGTCGCGGGTTTTTCGAGGTTCGGGCCATTCGGCCGTTGGCTTGAGCATGATGTACCCGTCCGAAATGTTCGGCGGCATGGGGTCTGAGGCGATCTCCGCTGTTCCGGTTCTGGCGAAGATGCGTTCGATCTCGGGGAATTTCTCTTTCAGCGTCCTTTCGATCTGCTGCTGCATTTCGATTGACTGTGAAAGACTGGTGCCTGGGATGCGCAGCGCCTGGATGGCAAAGTCGCCTTCATTGAGATTGGGCACAAACTCGCTGCCCATGCGCGTGGCGATCAAGCCGCACAAGACCACCGCAACTGCGGCTGCGGTCAGTACGACCACCTTGGCGGCCATGACACGGTCGAGTAGCGGACCGTACAAGCGCTTGGCATGGCCCAGCAGGAAGTTTTCCTTCTCGCTGACCCGATTGCCGATGAACAGGGCCACCGCTGCGGGGATGAAGGTTACCGACAGGATCATTGCGCCCACCAAAGCAGCGACCACAGTGAAGGCCATGGGGTGGAACATCTTTCCTTCCACACCCGTGAGCGCGAAGATGGGCAGGTACACCACCATGATGATGAGCTGTCCGAACAGCAATGGGCGCCTTGACTCCTGGGATGCCAAAAACACCTCATGGAAGCGCTCGGCCCGCGTCAGTGGCCGACCGTGGTGCGTTTGTGCATGGGCAAGGCGCCGTACGCAGTTCTCTACGATCACCACTGCGCCATCGATGATGATGCCGAAGTCCAGCGCTCCCAGGCTCATCAGGTTGGCGCTCACCTTGTACTGGACCATACCCGTGAAGGTGAAGAGCATCGACAAGGGGATGACCATTGCCGTGATGATGGCGGCGCGGATGTTGCCCAGAAAGAGGAACAGGATCACGATCACGAGAACCGCGCCCTCCAGCAGGTTCTTCTTCACCGTGCTGATGGCTTTGTCAACAAGCACGGTACGGTCGTAGACAGTCACGGCGTGCACTCCCTCTGGGAGGCTCTTGTTGACTTCCAACATCTTCTTGTCCACTGCCTGCGAGACGGTCCGGCTGTTCTCACCGATGAGCATGAACACCGTGCCGAGGACCACTTCGCGCCCGTTGTCGGTTGCGGCACCGGTGCGCAGCTCTCGGCCAATGCCCACCTCTGCCACGTCGCGCACGCGCACAGGAACACCGTTGGCACTGCTCAGGATCACGTTTCCAATGTCTTCCAGCGATTTGACTTGACCGGGCGCGCGAATGAGGTACTGCTCGCCGCGCTTTTCGATATAGCCCGCGCCCACGTTGCCGTTATTGCGGTCCAGCGCAGTGACTACATCCTGCAATGTCACGCCCAGGGATGCCAGTCGTTCTGGGATGGGTGCAATCTGGTACTCCTTGGCAAAGCCACCAATGGAGTTGATCTCGGTCACGCCTGGAACATTTCGCAGCTGTGGCTTGATGATCCAGTCCTGAATCTCGCGCAGGTCTGTCGCGGTATAGGGCGAGCCGTCAGGCTTCTTCGCCCCGTCCTTGGTTTCTACAGTCCAGAGATAGATTTCGCCCAGCCCGGTCGAGATGGGCCCCAGCGCTGGCGTGATGCCGGCAGGCAGCTTGTCGCGCGCCTCCTGGATACGCTCGTTGACAAGCTGGCGAGCAAAATAGATGTCGGTTCCGTCTTTAAAAATGACGGTCACCTGCGACAGACCGTACCGCGAAAGCGACCTGGTCTGCTCCAGGTTTGGCAGGCCAGCCATGACCGTCTCAATGGGATATGTAACCCGCTGCTCAGTCTCCAAAGGCGAGTAACCTGCGGCCTGGGTGTTGATCTGAACCTGGACGTTCGTGATGTCAGGGACCGCATCGATAGGCAGCTTTTGGTAGCTGAAGACGCCAAGAGCCGCCATGCCCAACGCCGCCAGCAACACCAGCCATCGCTGCTCGATCGAGAATCGAATGAGTTTTTCAAACATGTATGCGCTCCGCGATCAGTGCGTGTGTTCGGCAGATCCCTTGCCGAGTTCGGACTTCACAACGAAGCTGCCGGTCGAGGCGTAGGGCATCCCGGCTTTGAGACCCGATAGGACTTCGACCCGCTTGCCATCGCTTCGGCCCAGCTTCACAGGCTGGGCGATAAAGCCTCCATCAACCTTGAGGAAGACCACCGGCTTTTCCCCGACGTTTTGGACGGCGTCGGCCGAGATGGTTACAGGCGCTGCCGTTTCTTCGGACACCACCTCAACATTGACGAACAGGCCGGGGCGCCAAGCGCCCTTGGGGTTGTCAAGAACCACGCGGGCTTTTGCCGTACGGGTTTGCTCGCCAATGAGCGCTCCTACAAAAGCGACAGTGCCTGTAGCGGAGGCGTCAAAGGCGGTGGCCTTGATCGTGACCTTTTCACCCACACGCACCGCTGGTAAGTCTTTTGCCGGAACATTGATCTCGGCCCACACCTGGGAAAGGTCCGAGATGGTGAAAACCGCAGCATCTTCCTTCACCGCTTCGCCGAGACTCAGGTGCTTCTCGATGACGATGCCGTCAAAGGGCGCACGCAGTTCTATGCGATTGAGTCCAGACACTGATGAGGCGGACAACCCCATGGCGCTCAGCTTCTGATGGGCGTTGGCGACACCAACTTCTGCTTCGCTCAAGGCCTGCTTGGCCTGCAGGTAGTCCTGCTCGGCAGACACCTTCTGCTCCCACAGCTTTTTCTCTCGCTCGTAGGTGGTCTTTGCCAGCGTTAGGCGCTTTTGGGCCGTCTGCAGCTCGCTGCGTTGCTCGGAAGCAGTCGGGCTCACTATCACCGCCAGGACTTGACCTTTCTTGACCACTTGGCCCAAGCTGGCATTCACGTTTTCCACGACCCCCGCAAGCCGGGGAACAACGTGCGAAGTGCGATCCTCGTTCAAGCGTATCTCGCCGGGAAGAAGCAACGCCGTTTTGATGTTGGCTTTCACCGCAGCGTCTAGGCTGATGGATGCAGCCTTTATCTGGGCATCGGTCAGTTCGATCTTTCCTTCTTCCTGGCTCATCACGAACATGAAGGGCTCTGTGGCAGTCTGCGCAATGATCTCAATGTCGAACGCATGTGGTTCAGCAACGATCTCTCGGCTGACCAGACTGTCTTTATCAACTGCAAACGACAGTTTCAGCTTTTCATCTGTCGGGCGGGTCACGGTCGCCGTGACCGTCGCTGCATTCAGGGGGAGCGGCTTTTCTTTATCGGACAGCCAGATTCGCAGTCGAGGCTCGCCACCGTCTTCAGATAGCAGCGCTTCCAAGCTAAAGTCGCCTTCCTTGAACACAGTACCGCCATGTGGGCCCTTGGCTTCGCTCTTTTCGTGGTGTTCACCATCGGCATGCCCCTTGTCATCGTCGTGGCCCTTTTCGCCACCCTTGCCATGGTGCTCGCCGTCGCCGTGTCCCTTGGCCTCGGTGTGGCCGCCGTGCCCGTGGCCATCGCCCTCGGCGGCCGCAGCTTTGGGCTTGCCGCCACCTTGCAAGATGAAGGTTCCCGCGCCGACCCCTAGTGCGAGGACTACTGCAATGGCGATCAGGTGTTTTTTACTGATGGTGGATTTGCTGGAGTTCATGTTCATGGTCATGCTCAGTGTTGCGTTGCGATCAGGCCGGGAACCATGCTGGCCCCGAGCAGGCGGTCGATATCAGCCGCTGCACGGTGTGCTTCGCCAAGGGCTTTGAGGTACTGGGATTTGGCTGTGAAGTAAGTGCGTTGGGCATCGAGCACTTCCAGGAAATTGAACTTACCGTTCTCGAAACCGATGGTGGCGGCGTCATAGGCCGACTTCGCACCGGGCAGAACCTCCTGCTGCAGTGACTGAACCTCTGCGGTGATCGTGGAAAGGCGCTCTCGTGCCTGCGCCACTTCGCTGTGCAGGCGCACGGTGGCCGCTTGCAGCTCATCGCGGGCCTTGTCTTCAAGTTTCAGCGCCTCCAGGAGGTTGCCTTGGTTGCGGTCGAAGACGGGAAGAGGCACAGAGACCCCGAAAAGAAGGACGTTGCGCTGCGTCTCGTTGCTGCGCTGCATGCCGACGCTGACGGAGACATCGGGCACGCGCTTGCTTTCCTCCAGGTCGGTCAAGGCTTTGCGTCGATCCACCTCGATTCGCGCCAGGACAACGCCTGACGAAGAAGAAATCAGTGGCTGCAGATCTACCAGGCTCGGGACAGAGGGAAGGTTCTCAGCCTTGCCCTCCAGGACGGTGAAAGGCGCGTCGATTCGTCCCAACAACGCGAACAGGCGGGACAGAGCATTGCGTTGTTCGCTCGCGGCCTGGGCCAGCTCAACGCGCACGCCGGCTTCGGCAACCCGGGCCTTGGACTCTTCAACGGGAGACACCTTGCCAGCCTCAACACGCTTGGCGACAGAGTCCGTTGAAGACTTGGCCAGCGCTGCGCTGTCTTTGGCAAGCACCAATCGTTCCTGCGCAGTTAGAACGTCAAAGTAAGCTGCAGCGATATTGGCCCGCACGGTAGCTTTCAGTTCGGCGAGTTGGGCTTGTGCTTGTTCGCGCGATTTTTCGGCTGCCTTGGTGCGCGCCGCACGTTTCCCACCCAGTTCCAAGGGAAGATTGAGTTGCCAGCTCTGCGTACGCGTCTTGGAGCGTGCGTCTTCCAGCGAGTACGCGAGGTCTGGGTTGGGGCGCGAGCGTCCTTGAAGAACCTGTCCTTCGGTTGCCTCCAATTGGCGCTTTGCCGCAGCCACCTCCGGATTCCCCTCCAGGGCCAGTTCGATGGCCTTGGCCAGCGACAAAGGTTCAACTGCGGCCGCTGCAACAGCCTGAGGTGTTCCTTCGCCAACGACTGACCCTTGTGGCAGGCCTTGGGAAAAGGCACCGCCCGAGGCGCTCAGCCATATAGCTGCGGCGCCTGCCGCGAGCTTGATCTTTCTATGACCGCGCCATGCGTGCGGTATCTCTTGAAGGTAAGTACCCTTGAACATCCGACTCTCCAGTGATTTCAAAAAATGAGGGAATCGGCGGACTGGCAACCGTTCAGTTGCTTGGCATCTCGTCAGTCACCTCAGCTGCAATACACGCACCTGCTTTCGCCGCGATGGCGGACAAGACTGAAAAAGAAAAGTGAGATGCCACCGCCGATCAGGCGAGGACGGACCACTGAGGGCGATCAGGGGGCGTGGGGGTTACAGCCAGCAGGCGCTCGCCTGAGGGAGGCCCCACACGGCTGTCATGGCAAAAGGCTGGCTTTGCATCTGACCAGCTCAAGACCCCGATACCCGTGCCATGGCAAACTGAACAGTCAACATCAAATGCACGCCCACCCTGACTGGACTTTTCGGCCTGACCATTGCGAACAGTCATGGGTTTCTCCGGTATCAGTGAGTTTTTGGCCACTTGCCTCAACTATGTCTTTTGACATGGGCTGAACTTTAAAGAGGCGCTCCTGACAATTTGCCAACAGCTTGATGACAAATTCGTAACCTACGAGCGCGTCGTATTCCTCGAGAAGAGAACTCTCAAAACTCTACTCATCAAAGAAGAGGTCAAGCTGGCAGAGTACCTGCGCAATGGCCTCGGAGAGGCCGGCTTATCGCACTTGACTTTGAAGTCACTTCAAGGTTTCCAATTGGGCCATGAAATCAGAAACAAACACACCTCCCAGCGCTGTTGACACCTGCTTCTCCTCGAGCTGTGCGAGTGTCCCAACTTCGCGTCCTTCACCAAGCAACCCGAACCAAACCAAGCTGTTCAGGATCGCCGCCATGGACTGCAGTGCCGAAGAAGCTGAGATACGGCGGGCTTTGGAGTCTGTGCAGGGTATCCGCTCACTGGGCTTCCAGCTCAGCGCGCGTACTCTGAAGATCGATGCGGAGGATCACGCCTTGCCCCTAGCGCTCGATGCAATCCGCAAGGCGGGCTTCGACCCACGGCCGGTCGCTACCGCAGCACCCTCCCAGAGCAGCCAAAGCCGGTTGTTTCGCATTGCGACCATGGATTGCAGCGCGGAGGAGGCTGAGATTCGCCGTGCTCTGGAACCTCTGGATGGAATTCGTTCTCTGGGTTTTCAGCTGGGCGTGCGGACGCTGAAGATAGAGGCCGAGGAAAGCACCCACCCATTGGCACTCGACGCCATCCGCAATGCGGGCTTCGATCCGCAACCGGTTGCAGACGCGAGCGAAACCAAGGGGGGACATGTGGTTGGATCCGCCGAAGGCGACGACCATGGGCAAGGTTTTACAGGCGGCATCTCCCGTTTGGTGGCCGCACTGGTGTTCGCCACTGGGGCTGAGGCTCTCGCGTTCTTCGCGCCTGACCAGATGGCCTGGAAAGTGGCCGGCATGTCGATCGCTGCGCTGGCCATCTGGCTGGCTGGGATCGACACCTACAAAAAAGGCATTGCGGCACTGCTGCGCGGCAAGTTGAACATCAATGCTCTGATGTCGGTAGCTGTCACTGGCGCGTTCCTCATTGGGCAATGGCCGGAAGCCGCGATGGTAATGGCCCTGTACGCGATTGCCGAACTCATCGAAGCCAAGGCGGTGGACCGGGCCCGAAACGCTATCAAGGGCTTGCTGGAGCTGGCGCCCGAAGAGGCTTTGGTGCTGGACTCCAACGGCGCATGGGTCGCTACATCAGTGGCGTCGGTGGCCATCGGAGCGACCGTGCGCATCACGCCAGGGAAACGCGTGCCGCTGGACGGTAAGGTGACCAAGGGCAATGGCGCCATCAACCAGGCACCCGTGACTGGCGAGAGCATCCCCGTGGACAAGGCACCTGGCGACCAGGTATTCGCCGGTACGATCAACCAGACCGGTGAACTGGAGTTCGAGGTTACGGCCTTGTCGAACAATACCACCTTGGCCAGAATCATCCAAGCCGTCGAACAAGCGCAAGGAACGCGCGCTCCAACGCAGCGCTTTGTCGATCGGTTCGCTGCCATCTACACCCCGGCAGTCTTTATCATTGCCGTGGCGGTGGCGATGCTCACACCTTTCCTGATGGGCCTTCCCTGGCTGGATGCGCTCTACAAGGCCCTGGTTTTGCTGGTAATCGCCTGCCCTTGCGCTCTGGTCATTTCCACGCCAGTCACGGTGGTCAGCGGATTGGCTGCTGGAGCGCGTCGCGGGATTCTGATCAAGGGCGGAACCTACCTGGAAGATGCCCGGCTCCTGAAAGCAGTAGCGCTCGACAAAACCGGCACCATCACCGAAGGTAAACCCAAGCTGGTGAAGTGGCAGGTGTGGGGTGCCGCTGATGAGGCAGCAGTCCAGCAAATGGCTGCCAGCCTGGCGGCTCGTTCCGACCACCCTGTCTCCAAGGCAATCGTCCAGGGGCTGGATGTAAAGGGACCCGAGGCGGAAAACTTCAACGCGCGGCCCGGGCGCGGCGTGGAAGGCATGGTCAACGGAGTGCGGTCGGTACTGGGAAATCACCGCCTGATCCATGAGCAAGGGTTGTGTAGCCCAGAACTGGAGGCAGAGCTGGCTATTCACGAGAAGCAAGGACGAACGGTAACCCTCCTAGCGAACGACTCCCGCGTCCTGGCGCTATTCGCAGTAGCAGACACCATCCGAGAGACATCCAAACAGGCCATCGTTGATCTCAAAGCGCTGGGAGTGACGTCGGTGATGCTGACCGGTGACAACACGGCCACGGCAGAGGCTATCGCTGCGCAGGCCGGCATCGAAGATGCGCGTGGTGACTTGTTGCCCGAGGCCAAGCTTGACGCGATCAAGGAAATGCAAACTCGCTATGGCGCCACCGGCATGGCAGGCGACGGTATCAATGATGCCCCGGCCTTGGCTCAAGCCGACATTGGCTTTGCAATGGGCGGTGCAGGAACGGATATAGCCATGGAAGCGGCCGACGTGGTGATCATGAATGACAACTTGCAGCGTGTTGCAGAGACCGTAAAGTTGTCCCGGCGCACATACGCTGTACTTTGGCAGAATATCACTATAGCACTCGGAATCAAGAGTGTGTTTTTGGTGCTGGCGGTCTTCGGCACTGCGACCATGTGGATGGCGGTGTTTGCGGATATGGGCGCGAGCCTGTTGGTGGTTGCTAACGGCTTGCGGCTACTTCGTGAAGCACGCGTAGAGTCATCGTCGGCGCCCCGCCGTTGACGAACAACGGGAAACGGTCAACCCTGTTTGCGCCGTACCAGAATCCAACCACTGGGCGACTACGCCTTTGGTTGGAATGCAATAACAGCCATACCCAGAAGTGTAATCGCCACGCCCAACCAGTCCCATGTGGACGGGCGGATGCCATCCACCTTCCATAGCCAAGCCAGTGCCACTGCCACATAGACCCCCCCGTAGGCTGCATAGACCCGCCCCGATGGCGCGTCGTGCAGGGTCAAGAGCCATGCGAACGCCGCCAGACTCAACGCAGCAGCCGGTAGCAGCACCCAGCCCGAGCCGTGTCCGCGTAGCCACATCAGTGGTAGATAGCAACCCACAATTTCGGCGATGGCCGTGGCGATGTACAGCAGCAGCGTTTTCATTTCGGCTCCGAGCTTTCAACCCTTCATGGATTTCAACAGCTTCAAGATGTCTTCGGCGATGACGCTGGGCTCGGTGCCATAGCTTGAGAACAGCCTAACGGCGCCAGCGGTGTCGAACACGTACTTACCTGCCGAATGGTCCATCGTGTACGAGGTCGGTGTGGCACCTTCCACTTTGTTGTAGTGAATTTTGAAGTTATCTGCCACGGCTTTGAGCTCTTCCGATGTGGGGCGCAGTGCCAGAAATGTCGGATCGAAATTCGCCATGTAGTCTTTGAGCAGCGGCAGCGTGTCGCGCTCCGGGTCCACCGTGATGAAAAGCACCTGCAAGCGCTTGCCTTGATCGCCCATGAGGCGTTTGACTTCGGCCAGTGTGACCATGGACGTGGGGCACACGTCGGGGCACTGAGTGAAACCAAAAAACACGACGGCGACGTTTCCACGAAAGTCAGCCAGAGTGCGCAACTGCCCGTTGTGATCGATCAGCTTCAGGTCTTGAGCGAAAGTGGCACCGGTGATGTCGGTGTTTTTGAATGTGGGCGCTTGAGGTGAACAACCCATCAGAATCGCACTTCCACCCAGCCAAGCAGCTCCTGCTGCCAGTGCTGTGCGGCGACTCAAAGCCTTCGTACGTGTCGACTGCGTCATTTCCTCGCCTTGGCAACTTCTTCGGCCACCAGCGCCGTCAGTTGATCTGGGCCAAAGCTCGCCAGGCTGCGGCCATTGACAAAGAAGGTGGGCGTCTTGGTGACCTGCAGTGCGGTGAGATCTTCGATGTCCTGTTGCAACAAGGACTGCATGCCTGGCTTCTCGATGTCTTGCCTTGCTTTCGCCAAGTCCAGCCCGGCTTGTTCGGCCACCTTGAAAGCGATCTCGATGTTGGGTTGGCCATGGTCGGCCCACGTTGGTTGCGCCGCCAACACCGCTTCCAGCACCGTTTGGTACTTGCTCTGGGCCTTGGCGGCCTCCAGCAGCTTGACCACCTGATCCGACCCCTGGTGGAACGGCGCGTAGCGGATCACGAGTTTCACTTCGTTGGGGTACTTGGCCATCAGGTCCTTGACCAGCGGGTAGAAAGCGCGGCAGGTCTCGCAGGCCGGGTCAAAAAACTCGACGATGGTGACCGGAGCCGCTTGGGGTCCGAAAACAGGAGAGTGCATGCGAACCAGCCGGCTCTGCTCGGCCCTCACCTGCACGTCCTGCGCGCTTTGCACACGCTTCTGGTAGGCGTTCATCCCCAGGAAGAAGAACAAGGCAACGATGGCCACCAGGCCAATGACGGTGATTTTTTTGGTGTTCATGAACGGGTCTTTCTCAAATAAACAAACAGCAGCAGGGCAATGGCGGTGAAGGCCAGCAGGGACAACCACGGGATCTGGATGCCGCCCAAGATTTCAAGGTTTTGATCGCTGCAGGACGGCCCTGTCCCGCAGGGCACCCACCACTTGGGCACCCATCCAGCCACCAAGGCCGTGTGGTAGGCGGCCATCGCGGCGCCACCCAGCGCCAATGGCAATGCGTAGACAGCGCCACGGCGGTCGTCGGCAAAGGCGGACATGCCCAGGATAAGAGCCAGCGGGAACATGAAGATGCGTTGATACCAGCAGAGCAGACAGGGCGTCATGCCCATCACCTCGCCGATGAACAGCGCACCTGTCGTGGCGATCAATGCCACACACCATGCAGTCATGATCCAGAACCATCCCAGCTTCATCGGTGCAACTCCTCCGCAGTCTTTTGCGGCTTGGGTTGACGGGGTGGCGCTTTCATCGACGCGATGCACCAGACCAGGGCTGCGCAGACGACGAAGACATCAGCAAGGTTGAATGCGGGCCAGTGGATGCCACGCCAGTGAAAGTCGAGAAAGTCCACCACGGCGCCGATCTGGACACGGTCCACGAGGTTGCCCCCGCCGCCTCCTGCCACGAAGGCGCCCACCCAGCGATCCAATGGCCCCACTTCTTGGGTCAGGCACATCACTGAAACAGCGCCCACCACCAGTGTCGACACGCCAATGAAGAACCAGCGCTGCCAGCCACCTGCATCGGCGAGAAACGAGAAGGCGGCGCCTTTGTTGAGCACATGCACGAAGTTGAGCCAGTCGGTCACTGGGACCGATTCACCAAGCGCCAGCGTGGTTGAAAAAAACGACTTGCTTGCCTGATCCAAGGCCAAGAGGATGGCGACGGCGACGAGCCAAGTCCATCGCGGGTACCGCTGTGTCCAGCGAACGGTCATGTGAGAGTCCTTCCAAAAACGATCCAGGGAGACACCTGTCCGAGACAGGGTCATTGGGGGTCAGAGGATCGGGGAAGTCGCGCGCCGCTCAGCGCATCAGGCGAATGCATGCCGCCCCGAATCCATCGGAGAGGGCCATTTGGGGCGGTAGGGTCGCGCAGGCCACGCTGGCATGTTGTGTGCCGTGATGCGTTCGACGCGTACAGTGTCTGCGCGGGCCATCATGGGGACAACGGGCACCAGCATGGCCGCTGCACAGTTGGCATGACAGGTGCCGCAGTCCAGATCAAAGCCGACATCCCCAGGCACCAATGCGTCAGCAGCGTCGATGACCGAGGGATGGCCGGGCTGATGATGATTGGCATGTGTCTCTGGCGTTGCCGCGACGTGCTCGCAACAAGTACCTGCCGCCGCAACAGAAAACTGAAGCGGCAGCAGGGTGAGCATCAGCATGACCAGGAAGGCGCGCATGCGTTTGATTTTAGTTTGTCGGCGATCACCGCTCCTGGGCCTGGGCGATCAAAGCGGCCAGTTCCGGGCGCACCGGCAGGGGCTCGAAGGCGCTCACGTTGGCCCGCCCCGGATTGCCCAGCGGCAGGCGACCGCTCAGGTGGCCCAGGGGCACGAGGGCCAGCCTGACCAGTTGGCCTGCCATCTCCGGCCAATCGCGGGTGCGAAAGGACAAGCGCAGCATGTGCGCGTGTGTCAGCAGATGGGGCCTGAAAAAGAGCTGTCCCACAACGTGGGCTGCTTCAAGGTACAGCCAGGCTTGCTCTGTCGAGCTGGCAGCCTGGGCTTCGCTGATCAGATGCGCAAATGCCGCTTGCTTGAACTGGTGACCGGTTTGTGGTTCAGTGAACGTGCCCATGACGATCTCCTTCAGCAGCATTGTTATCAATTTCGTTGCGGGCTTGCCGCAGCACCGTCCAGCCCCCATGCAGGGCCAATGTCGCCATCAAGCTTGCGACCACCAAATCAGGCCAGGCAGACCCAGTGCCGAACACGCCAAGCGCAGCCAGCAACACCGCCACGTTTCCGATAGCGTCGTTTCGTGAGCACAGCCAAACGCTTCGCATATTGGCATCCCCCTCCCTGAATGCGTAAAGCATCCATGCAACGGCCACGTTGGCGGCCAGTGCGAGCAAAGCGACCGCACCCATTGTCACGGCTTGTGGCAACTCGCCATTCCACACCGACCAAACTGTCGAACCAAGTACATACAGGCCGAAGCCGATCATGGTGGCCGCCTTGAAGACAGCTGCTCGGGCACGCCACGCCAAAGCTGAGGCAAGTACCGCAAGTGACACCGCGTAGTTGAGTGCGTCGCCGGCAAAGTCGACAGCGTCGGCCAGCAGCGAGAGCGAGCCGGCCTGAACCCCTGCGCCTATCTCAACCAGGAACATGACAAAGTTGACGACAAGTGCAATCCAAAGGATCTGGCGGTACCGGGACAGATTGACAATTTTCTCTGTCTGAGGTGCGTGATGGTCACAATGGGCGGACATGGTTTTTGCCTTTCGATACTCCTATTGAAAACCCTGTAGTTACTACAATGTCAAGTCTTTTTCGACTGAGGTTTTGCAATGCAGATCAAGGACCTATCCCGAACCACCGGCGTGGATGTAGAAACGATTCGGTTCTATGAAAAGCAAAGCTTGCTGCCTGCGCCAGCGCGGCGCGAGAACGGGTACCGCGTTTACGAAGCCGTTCACCTAGAACGCTTGGCGTTCATCCGCCATTGCCGTGCGTTGGACATGCCACTCCTTGATGTCAAGCGGTTGCTTGGATTTGTCGATGCGTCCGAAGAGAACTTGGGTGAGGTGGATGTTCTGGTGGACCAACAGTTGGTGCGCGTTCGAGCCCGACTCAAAAGCATGCGGGCTCTGGAAAAACAGCTGTTGCAGTTGCGCGCGCGTTGCTCGGGGACGCACGACGGGCACTGCGGGATATTGGATGAACTGGTTTCGGCAGCTCACGGCGAGGCGTGCGCTTGCCATTCGCGCTGATGCCGAAGTAAGGACGTTTTCTTTGGTTCCTTTAGAGTGCAAGGAAGTGACTTTGAAGTTGGCCAAAAAGCTGAGCGACGTCTGGCCTGGCCCATTCGGGGCAGCTACCCACCGCTTCCTAAGCGATGTTGGCGGGATTGGTTTCGGCGCAGAAACAGCCTGTGGAAATCCGGCTGCCGGTGGCCAGCGTGGGCAAGGTGCTGTGCGCGTTGGTGGGCAGGATGCTGGGGCGATAGATTACCCACGTTCAAGACCGCCTCTGGTTTCCGGTCAAACCCGCGTCGCTGGAGTTTTCGCGGAGCTGGTACGTGCGTCTCGTCAAATTCTTGACCACAGAACCGCTGTTGACAGTAGGCCCTGTAGGTGGTGCCGCCAGACGAAGACCACAGATAGTGGCTCCGAAATAGGCAGCGCTCAAGTGTCGCCAAACACCTACCAAAAACCTCGTCGATTCACCTGCGCGAAAAGCGCAGCAAAAGTGTCCAGCATCTCAGGCTCAATGGGCAATTCAGACGTGCTGCCAGTCAGCTCCTGTGCCCGCTTGAGCACTTGATTGAACAAGTTTGTCCGAGGCAGTAGCACATAGTGAACCTCACATCCATCCCGTTCGCGAGTCGGGCAAGGGTCCGGAGGGAGATCGAGCCATCTGCCTCCGCCTGCTCCAGCTTGCGTACGCCCTGTGCGGTCATGCCCAGCCGATCACCAAGAGCTTTTGAACTCATGCCCAACGCTAACCGGACGGTCTTCGCCCAGCCGCACCGAGGTGTGGCGTGGGACCGCAGTTTGGTGAACTCGCAGAACTGGCGATCCAGTTCTGCCAAGCGGGTGAGATCCAGACGGGTTTTCAAGGTAGCTCGCGATTTCCAGGGGAAGACAACAGTGGGGTTGCTGGGCGGGAAAAAACTGGCAACCAGGTACTTTCTATTGGTGGATGGACGACTCGGAGGCCGGCATCGCCGCCGTAAGCGGGGCTATCCTCGCCTCCCCTGATCTTAACGGGACCAAATAGTCCCGCAACTACCTAAAGTGCCGACTGATGCTGTGCGTTGAAAAAGCTACCCTAGTACCGTTTGGAGAAGAAGAGCTTAAAGCCTTGATCAAATCGAAGAGCTGGAAATCCATGCTGCCTAGTGCCTTGGGGGATGAACAGTTGCTTCAACTGTCCGATCAGCTTCGAGACCTACTGTCCGGCAGAGCGTGGGATGCGGGGCGCGGTAAAGGCAGTGCTGCTCTACCGATGACGCTGCTTTTGCTGTCGAAGGCTGGTGCCACCGACCACGATTTGGTGACCGATATGGACATGCTGCGTGAAGTCATGATGCTGCTCAGCATCGCTGCAGATCACGAGATCGTGAACCGAATGATTCAAAACCGAGACCGCTTCACTGGTTCGGACCTCATGGAAACCATGAAGGGGATCGTGCACCAAAAGCACTCGTCCGCAGAAGCGCTCAGCTTGGGTTAACTGTTGATCAACCCGGCGATATCAGCTTGCACAGTCTGAAGTAGCTCCTGTACCGACTCAAGATCTCCATCTGGGCAGTAGGCTGCAGCAAGGAGCGACAGCGGGTGAAGCCGAAGGTTTTCCGCTAGGCTTTCGACGACACGAATGCTTGGCATCTGGTGGCCCTGCTCAATGCGGCTCATGTGTCGCCGACTGGTGGCCATAAGCATGTCCTCTTGGGTCAGGCCACGGGCAGCGCGCAGTCGCTGAAGCGCGGAGCCGAAGCTGGCATGACGAGGGACATTGTTTCGACGCATCCCCTCGATTTCCGCGCAATGAGACCTAAAAGGCCACGACCAAATGGTCCCATTAGCGGGCTATATATAAAAATTTCACTACCGCCGCAAGTCGCGCTGGGTATCAAAAAATCATGATCCTGTTCTTGGACTTTGATGGTGTCCTTCACCCTGAGTTCTCTCACGAGTCTCGACATTTCTGTCGCCTTCCCGTCTTAGAGCAAGTCGTACGGCAACTCCAGGACTGCGAAGTGGTGATCTCCAGTACCTGGCGTCTTGATTTGACATTGGACCGCCTGCGAGAGAGATTTTCATCTGACGTGGCGGCAAGAGTTGTTGGTGCGACGCCTCGGTTCCGTGACCTCAAGAGTGTTCCCGACACACTGTTCAGCTACGAGCGGGAAGCCGAGTGCCAGGCTTGGCTGCGGGCGAATGGGCGGGCGCATTTGCCATGGTTGGCGGTCGATGATCGCTCTTGGCTCTTCAGGCCATTTTCCCCGAATTTGTTTTTGGTTGTTGGCCGAACTGGTCTGACCTCTGCAATGGGCAAGCAGCTTCTTTGCAAGTTGCGAAGCTCCTGACAGGCCCGAGTCACAAAGACCCCACCTTCTGATAGGTGATAACGCCGTCCATTTTGACCATGACATCGGATCGGGTGGCCAGGCGAACTGGAGCGACCACCGCATGACTGTCTGTGTCGAGTTATCGGTGCCCTCACGCAGTGGATGGCGGTTTTGAACTGGAATAGCTGGCAGGTTTGAATCGGAGCAAGTGGCGCCTTTGAGTCGGAATCGCTGGTGCTTTTGCACTGGAATACGCACTTAACCCAACTCGTGTTGGTTTCTTCCAGCAGCCTGACGCCTGCCGCGTGCCTTAGGATCGTTGCGCAGTGCATAACAATTCAAGCCTTCACATGGAAGTCTGGGTGTCCATGTTCACCAGGGTAGTGCGAGCACGCGAAAACGATGCGTAGTTGCTGATGTTGGGTGCCGAACGTGCGGAATCAGGCAGGTGCGCGGCGGTGCTCAGCGGGTCGGCGAGTGCCCCGACTCGGCATCTCGGGTTGAGGGCCAAGTCGAAGTGTCACGCCTTTGGCAATCGCCTTGCCAATGTCCATCCATGCGTCCTCTTTTTTCTGGGCGGCAATGTCCTCTGAAGCGCAAAACGGCGATTCCAATCGGAGTTCGGGGTACACCAGGTTGGCCATGATGAGCGGCGCACCGTCCGAGTTGTCTCCCCACACGGAGCCTGTGAGCTGCAAGCCTGATCGCACCAGGGCTGCGCGCGCCTCATGATCGGCAGTCCAATCGCTGTGAGCCTTCATGGCCAGCACCTGTGGGCTGGCCAGGTGATCGGTGAGCTTGCGGTGCATGGCCATGGTCATGTGGTTCACAGGCATGCGAGACAAGTAGTCGGCCACCTCTGCCAAAAGATTCAGTGTGCTCTTGTAGGTCTCTGCGTCCAGTGCTGCCGTGCTCATGGGGAACGTGTTCATGTTGCGTGCAAATTGAAATTGCCCCGAGGGAGACATCGAATTGTGATGCACCCGGTCAAGCGATTGAAAGAACAATCACCATCGCAATCACGATCAGGAAAAGCCGCTTGGTGCTGTAGATGAATGCGCCGTGCTCGATGACACCACGGCTATACCCACGCCAAAGTGAAAGCATCATGCTGGCCACCACCAGGAACGTGATGGCCATGGTCAGCCCTTGGATGGTGAAGCGCAAGCTCGCAGGGCTGACGCTGGAGCCCTGCTGAAAACCACTGTTGATGGCGTCTGTCAGAGACGAACACTCTCCCGCTGAGTTGCGCACACAGTTGTTGAAGAACATCTGAGGCGGG
The DNA here is from genome assembly GCF_042665215.1 of Hydrogenophaga atypica. NCBI lineage: Bacteria > Pseudomonadati > Pseudomonadota > Betaproteobacteria > Burkholderiales > Comamonadaceae > Hydrogenophaga > Hydrogenophaga atypica. The sequence continues at coordinate 59,286 of NZ_JBHTCA010000014.1, read as the reverse complement.
CGAGGCAGGGCGCCGTTCGAGTAAGGGTCTTGAGATCCGGTTTGTGCAACCGACCCCACGGTGGATGACGCAGTACCGCCAGCGATCTTGTCGGCCATCTTGCAGATGGTGGTGCCGTTGATGTCTGCAAAACCCGAGCAGCTACCTGATTTGCGCATCTTGTCGCAGTTGCCGATGCCCAACTGCACACAGGCCAGCACCAGGTTGCCGTCTACCACGCGACCGTCAAAGGTGCCCAGGGCCTGCAGCTTGTTGATGCCGGGGTATTTCAAGGCCTCTGACATCACGGTTGCCCAAGCGTTGACCTGATCTTGGAGTGGCAGGTTTCGGAATACATCTGGCTTGATCTTGAGCGTGCTATAGATGTTGTCTGTGTTCATCTGCAGCACGCCGTAGCAGCACGAGCCGTTGTAGACGGACAGTTGGCCACCGCTCTCAAACATGGCCAGGTTGCCAACCGCCTGCGCGTATGACTTCAGCTCAGCGCTGGCGGTCGGGGAGTTCAGAATGGCTTGTGCCACCTGATCGGCTGTGACACGTGTGCTGGTCTGGGCGTAAGTCCAAGAGCCGATGCAAACGGTAGCAAGCAACAGCAAGCGCAGGACGCGCTGCAGAGCGTCGGAGACCATGACAGCCTCACTCTCAGAGGCGAATGGCGCGGTTGCAGCCAGGCACGGACTTGCCGTACTGAATCACACGCAGGTAAATTGTTGATGACTTTGGGTCAGTGGCGACAGCAGTGTGATTTTTTTCAACCGGGTTATTCGTATCGAAATCGATATTCAGATAGCATATTTCAGAAATCTGGAATACCTGATTGATGTCTCCATTGGACACTGCCACTCGTGCGTTACACATGCTGAACATGTCATAGGCATTTTTCCCATTCGCAGGAGGTATACACAGTTCGTAGTTGAACGGAAATTTGGCAATCGATATTGCGCCCTTCTTGCCAATCAGATTCAGCCTGGCTGTCAGAAAGAAAATGCCTGTATTCGGGTTGCTTTTGAGTGCCTTTTGAACTTCATCAGACCAGACGCGCTGACTCAGCGACATAAGGTCAGATTTCTCTGGCGCGCTTTCAGATTTCGCGTCAAAGTTGGTAGTGGTTTCAACCAGCCGCTCCCATTTCAGTCCGGCAGGAAAAACCACTTGATTTCCTGAAAGAACTTTGGGCGGCTGATTTTGCGCGATTGCGTCCCCCGAAGGTGCCCAGGCTGCAAAGGCGACCAGCGCACCCAGAGCGATTGCGGGAATGTTTTTTTGAAGCGTGCGGATCATGGGGATCATCCTTTTCTTTTGTAGGGCCGTGCAGTAGTGCTTATTTCTTGTTCGCTGCATCCAGCTCAGCAATGAACTGCTCAGGCGGCGTTGCACCGACCAGGCGCTTTCCATTGGGCAGAATAACCGTCGGCGTGTTGTTCATCTGGTGCGTTTCACCAAATTTGAGAATGCTGACCAGGCCTTGAACATCGCAGTTCTCGTTGCCCTGCGGACGCGCGCCATTCATGATCGCGTCCCACGAGGCGGCGCGGTCACGTGAGCACCAGGCCACGCGGGCCAGCGCGCCCGAAGAAGGGTCGATGACAGGGAACATGAAGCGGTAAACGGTCACGTCATCTAGCTGGGCCACGAACTTGTTGAACACCCGGCAAATCGGACAGTTGGGGTCTTCAAACACGGCCATGCGGCGTTGACCGTTGCCCCGGACCTCCTTGATCGCATGCTGCAGCGGCAAGCTGTTGAAGGGAATGGCCGTGATCTGGTCCAGTCTTGCAGCGGTCAGGTCTCGCTGAGTGCGCAGGTCCACCAGGCGGCCATCGACAAAGCCGTAGCGGCCAGACTCGTCCACGTAGAACACCTCTTTCTCGCTGACCACCTCATAAATCCCCTTGATCGGCGTGTCGTTGATGCTCGTCACGGGCACCTTGCCCCCTGTCTGCGATTCAATGGCCGAGCGCAAACGCTCGGCCACAGCCGGCGAGGCGGGTGCGGCCTGTGCGGCAAAGCTGCTCAGTGAAAGCGCGACGGCCGTGGCCAAGATGAGCCGCCTGCGGCCGAACGGGTGAATGGTGGATGCTTGCATCGGAGAACTCCCTGTCTTGTCTGGATGATTCAATGAACGGTGGCCAAGGCTCAGACATCGAATGCCCGAACCCCTTTGTCTACCCGGCAACGCTCCACCGCATCGCGCACGAGCTGCGCAACCGCCTTCGCGTTGGAAATCGCGTTGAGCGAAACGACGGGGGTGGTGACATCGGTGGTTTGCAGCACGATCCGCCCTCGGCCGACGAGGGTCTGCAGGAGCGTGCCCTGCACACTCAGATCGCGCACCCGGTACAACTCCAGGCTTTCCATGTCCCGAACCAGCACGCCACTCTCGATCAGTAACCGCTGATCCGTCAGGGTGTAGCGATGACGGGCCGTCCACAGATAACGCCAGCCTGCGTACAGCACCGGCACCACCAACCAGAACGTCAGAAGGCACAGCAAGTAGAGCCCGGCGTTGGAGATTTGTCCCTCGGTGTCCGACCACAGTTCTCGGGCCTCGGGCGCATGCCTTGCCTGATTCAACTCGGCCATGCTTTGAAGTGAGCTGTTGTCCATGGCCTGCAATCTATCCACCGGCTGGCATCCAGTCAGCCCGAAACCTCGCGCACGTGCATCGGGGTTTCGGCTTGACGCCGCGACAAAAATCACATAAGCAAAAAAAAACACCCTGCCGAAGCAGGGTGGGGTGGGCGGTTCAGTAAGCGGCTCAGATCGTGTTGTCCAAGGCCGCAGAAGCCCAGGCGCCAGGCGCCAGGATCACGGTCACCTCCTTGTCACCAAGGGGGTCGCCGCGGTTGGACTGCCGAACGACCAAATGGCCATCGACAACCTTGGCCGAGGCATTGTTGAACTCTCTCATGTGCCCATCCTGCTTGCGCACCCAGAGGGTAGCGCCGGCAGCATTGATGTGGACGGTGGGTGTTGTCATCTTCGGTTCTCCCTGGTCAAAAGAATGGGCCACCCGAAGGTGGCCAGATAGGTCAAGATCTCAGTGGCGCATTGCCTGTGCGTCGTCGGTAGACAGGGCTGGATGGATTTCCGGCCACGCGCTAACGACTTCCTCCTGCGCGACTGCTCCGGTGGTGGAGACAACCACGGCCGGGATCGCCGATGAGGACTTGTCAGAAGCATTGCGGCGGGCTTCGATCTGTACCTTCTTGTCCTGGACCCACTGCATCAGCAGTTGGGCCACGACAGAGAGGCCTTGACCGGTGGCCGCCACGATACTGAGCAAGCCATTGAACAGGCTGGCAGCGGCTTTGCCCAGGGTGTACCCCGTGCTGACCGCTGCCGGCTTGGCTTGCACCTTGACCTGTTGGGTCAAGGTGTGCTGGGCCCGCAGGAACACAGCGGGGTTTTGCTGTTTCAGACTCGGGTGTTGCTCAAAGAGGTCAACGATCAGGCGCGCCGTGTCCGGGTTGCCAATGTTGTCCACCAGAGGTGCCCACAGTGAGTTGTCTTGCGCACGTGACGCGCCGCTTTGTTGATTGCGGGCGAAGTGGCTGGTCGGGCGGTTTTTTTCGGTTGCGAACATGGGTTTCTCCATCAAAGGTGGATGGGAAGCACGCAACCAAACCCCAGCCCGAAGGCCGTGATAGGGAAGCGAAATCTTCCCTATCCGGGTTTACAAAAGGACAGGAACTCTGGGACCAACCTTGGGAGTCGATCCGTGCATCTTTCAAGAGTCGAGATGCCGCGTGGCGCTCAAAGAGCAGTTCACGGGGCAATCGTAGCAGCGATATGCCAACCGGCAACAGGTCGCTCGGCCGGTCCTTCAACCGATCAGCTCATCCGTCGCGCAGCCCGTTCAAACGTCAGCCATTGGACGATTGAAATTGACATGAATGTCACGAAGGCGGAATTGTTTTCTGACACTCTCAGGCACAGTACGGACTCAGCAGGGAGCAATAACAAGAAGTCAGAGAGAAGAAGAAGCCAAGGGAGAGAAAAAGGGAAGGGCGCCACAGAGCGACGTAGAAAAGACAGACGGGCGGGCGTGTGTTGCGGGATCGAGAGATCCGGGAAGGCGCAACACACCCCGCCTGAACTGCTTTTGGGGCGGCGCATCACGCCAGCCCTCAGCGCGTGTCCAGGCCACCAGTACCCCCCATGGAACCACCAGGCTGCTCCCCAGGGCGCGGTCAAGTTGGTTAAATTTGTAATGTGCAATTCATTTGTAATGCACAATACAAACATTCAAAAACAGGGGGGATCAGCAATGGGTGTTGCGCCATCAGGGCAAGCCGTGAGGGGAGCACATGCGGCCGTGGCAACGCTGCGGCCGACGCACGAGACGTACTCGGAGCTGCAGCAGGCCTACGGATTTTTCAATGAGCGGCTGTTTGGTGGCCAACTGCCGGCATGTCTCATCACGCTGCAGCGTGAAAAGCGCACCTGCGGCTACTTCTCAGCACAGCGCTTTGCCAGCCTGGATGGGCAGACCACTGACGAGATCGCCATCAACCCCTCGTACTTCGCCGTAGTGCCCCTGACCGAGGTCATGCAGACACTGGTGCACGAGATGGTCCACCTGTGGCAGCACCACTTTGGCAAGCCTGGCCGAGGCCGGTATCACAACGCCGAGTGGGCCGAAAAGATGGAAGCCATAGGCCTGATGCCTTCGAGCACTGGCCAACCAGGTGGTGCGCGCACTGGTGACCTGATGGCCGACTACGCCATCGAGGGCGGTGTCTTCTTGAGGGCCTGCAAAGACCTGTTCACCGAGGACTTTCGCATCAGCTGGTTCGACCGATTCCCGGCACGCGAACACATCCAGGCCGGTCAGGTCAGCATGGCCATGCACCTAGCGGCCGACGTTGGCGGTGGGGCGGTGCCGGCGCAGAGTGCTGTGGTCATGGCCAGCCTGGCCACGTCCATGAACAACGAGGGCGCGGCCGCAGCGCCGGCAGCGGTCAACAAGTCCAACCGGCAGAAATACCGCTGTGGCTGTGGCCACCAGGTGTGGGGCAAACCTGGGCTGCGCATTCTGTGTGCGGAGTGTGGTGCCCCTTTCACAGACGTCGGGACGTAGGCAGTATGAACGGGCGAGGGTATCCACTAAAATAAGCACATATACACCTAAGCGCATAAGCGCCTATTTTCGACTGAGGGTATGCCCATGAGTACCGTGCGCTGGAATCTGGCCGTGTCACCTGACATCGATCAGTCGGTCCGAATGTTCATTGCTGCAAACGGCGGGGGCCGCAAGGGGGACCTCTCGCGTTTCATTGAGGAGGCGGTGCGCGCCTACATGCTTGAACAAGCGGCCGAGCAGGCCAAGTCGGCAGCCGCAGGCATGAGCGAAACCGAGTTGAGCGAACTGATCGACGAGGCCGTGGTGTGGGCGCGTGAGCATTGATGCGGGTCATTCTCGACACCAACGTCTTGCTGGGCGCACTCATCTCGCCCTCGGGCGCCCCCGACACGATTTACCGGGCTTGGCGCGCGGGGAGATTTGAGTTGGTGACCTCACGGCACCAGCTGGATGAGTTGCGGCGAGCCAGTCGCTACCCCAAACTCAAAAGCATTGTCCCCGCGCATCGCGTAGGAGCGATGATCAACAACATGCACCGAGCCGTGGTCCTGGATGAACTCAAGTCGGTGCCCGAAGACATCGATCTGGCCGATCCCAATGACGTTTTTTTGGTGGCCATGGCTTTGACTGCCGATGCAGACTTTCTGGTCACCGGCGACCGCCGCGCCGGCCTGCTGCAAATGCGGCGTTTTGGCCGCACTCAGACAATGACACCGGCTGTTTTCTGCGCAACCATGTTGTGACGCAAAGACACAGTTGAATCACCAACCGCCACGTCCATCACGGCGTGCAAACTGCTACGATTGACACCACAAACCGGGCCTGCCCACGACACCCTTTGCACACTGGGCCCAGAACATCAAGAAGACCAGAGAGGAAAAGCCCGTGCAAAGCAACCGCCCACCCTACGAAACCCAACTGGAGCCCTGGCCCGCGATCAGCGCAGCGCTGCTGACCGTGCTCAAGGCCACTTGGCTCGTGCTGCGAGAGCTGGTCAAGCTCATATGGCGCCTGACCGCCATCCTGGTACCGGTGGTGCTGGGGGCGCTGGTCAACATGGTCCTCTGGCACTTCAGAAACCCACCACCGGATTCGGACCATGGGGATACCCAATCGGACAACTCCGCCCTATGGCGGCCGTGCGATGGTCCTTCAGATATTACCCACTCGGATTGGGAAAGCCTTTACGGCGACAAGTAGACAGCACATCACGTCATTTCATAAAGCGCCCTGCAATTGGTGTCCTTCCAGGAATTTGCTGCGCAGTGCTATCTGCTTTGCCCATCATGCCGTCGATCTGATGGCCGAGTTTTGCCCCAGCCCAAACCATCATCGAGGTCCACAACGTCGGCAAGCCCACCAGCATCCCTATCAACAACAGGTTGAGCAGCATGCGCTTGTAGCCGTTGTTGAGCGGTGCGGTGATGCCAGTGCTGAAGAACTCGGCGATCTGGCTCCAGTTGACCAGGCTCGGGTACATCGCGCTGACCAGGTGAGCATCCACCCAGATCGCGATGGCCCACATCACTGCCCAGAACTTCACGGTGAAGATGGCCACAGCGCCCAGGAACATCACCTTCAGGTTGAAACCGCTGAAGAAGGTCACGAGGGGCAAGAACATGTACATGCCCATGAGGATCAGGGCCTGCATCATCAGCAAGCCGGTGACAAGCGGAACGAAAGTGATCGAGGCCAGGAGGTTCGACATACCCAGACCGAACACACCGAACGCACTCCCTGCGTTGCGCAGGAAGTCGGACACGCTGCCACTCTCCTGGCCCAAGCCCGTGGGATCGACATACTGCGGGTTGGTTTTGGTGGCTGCCAGGCGCGCCACCATGTCAGTTTTCTGGTCATCTGTCATGCCACTGGCCACCGTGCCCAGACGGGCAAGCAACTCCTGCCAGGTGCCAGCGTGATTGACCAGGCGGGTGCGGATGCCCTGCGTGCTGTCCTCCCACCACTGTGAGCAGGTGGGCCGCCCCCACTCGGGGTTGATGACAGAACCATCGGCCGGGGGGGCGCCGTTGTAATACTCGGTGTCACGCGAATAGTCGATGGCAAATCCAGGCACCGGGTTGTAAGACCGGTTGTCCATGTAGTAACCCGGTTCGGTGCGGAAAAACTGGCTTCCCATCCAGTCCACATCCGTTGGGCCATAGGCCGTGTTGGTGGGGGCGAGGAGGGCCGCGCCGCTGCTGCTGATGCCCGCACCGTCGGCGCGCAGGAACTGGCTGCGCGCCGGCATGAAGCACTCCGAGTAGAAGCGCTGCACGTCCGCGCGCAGCTTCGGGTCGCTGATGGTCGCTTGACGCGCCGACTCTTCCACCATGCGCAGGTTGCCGCCTGCGTTGGCCAGGCCTGCCTTGACGGACTGGTTCAAACCTGAGGAGATGGCCATCACCGAATACCACCACGCCGGCACGTAGGTCAGTTCGCCCACAGCACTGACCGTACCATCCTGTGCATTGGCCATGGCCTGGTCGAAGCCAGAGCCTGTGCCTGACTGACTGCTGGACGTGTCAGGGTTCGGATCTGCCAGCGAAGCCGGTGGGGTGTACGTCAGGTTGACCCTGTGCAGGCTGGTGACCGGGTTGCTCGCAAAACACACGCTCATCACAAACAGGCACGACCACAGGCGCAAGCCGATGCGATCAATCAGGCCCATGACGGTGTTGGTCTCGTTGCCCTGGTCCTTGGCCTCGTACCAAGCCTGGAACACCATGATGGCGAAGGGCAGAACCACCAGCCCGGTTCCGACCAGTACCTCGCCAATGATGTTGGCAAAGGCCCAGCCGTAGAAGGTGGTGAAGATTTCGAGATAGCTGTCCAGACTCATGTTGTTTTCTCCCGATCAAAACAGCCTGGCCAGCGTGGCAGGACCGATAACCACGGCCAGCACATACACCGCCAGGAACAGCAGCACCTTGTCTCGCAAAGCCAGGACTTGTTCGTACTCCGACGCCTTGACGATGCCCTTGCGATGGCCCCAGGCCACGATGGCTGACCAACGCCACCCGATCAGCATGACGACCACGGTGTGGGCCAGTGCCGACCACGTCCGCCAGCGACCCACCACCTCTTGCCAGCGCAACAGGTCGGACTGGGTGACGCCGAGCTGGACACTGATCCATGCCACGCCACCCACGGCTGCAGCGATGGCCACGAACACCAACATCCAGCCCACGCCGCGCCAGGCGCCCCGCCAGGCGCGCCTTGGCAAGGACGGCGCCGGCACCTCAGCGGGGGCGTCAGGTAGACCCGCCGATGAGGCGGCTGCGTGCGAACGGGTGGATAGGCGCATGGTGTCTGGAGCCTGTGGGGTGGATAGGACGTGTGGTGGCGGTATGGGGTGAACTCGGCAAGGCGTTGTGGCACTCGTTCACGGTCACTGCGACTTGACGCGACCACCTTCAAGTGGCATCGGATCGTTCAGGCCACCATCACGCACGCGGGCCGCACCGCTGTCTCGGCTTTCCTGGTTGCTCATCAGGGTGAGGGCCGTTTCCGCCGTCATCTCCTTGCGGATGCGGAACTCAAACATCATGTCGTTGATGTACTGCGTCAGTCGGTCGATCTTGGATTGCACTTCCTTGGAAACATCGCCTGCAGCCGAGACCTCGGGCAAGCTCAGAGAGGTCACCAGCGCATTGCGCAACACCAAGGCCTTGTCGATCACCCGGTGCATGGCCAACTCTTGCGACAGTCGGCCCACGGCCATCGAGCGGGCATCGGGTGGCAGCTTGCGGATCGAATCGACCAAGGCAGGGCTGACCGCCATGCCAGGCGCAGAAATCTGCTTCATGTCCGTGTAGTTGGCGCGGGGTGCCGATACCAGCGTGGCCAGCGTAGGCTGAACCAGCGCGATTTCGGCCTCGTACTTCGGTCCCAGTCCCGATGCCGTGCTCACGGCGGTGGACTCGGGGCAGTCGGAACCGGTGGTGCACAGAACCACCTTCTGATCGCCCAGGACTTCGGTGCCGAAGGTCGCCATTTCTTCGGGGGACTTGAATGCCTGAGCCAGGCGCGTGCTGCCCTCGGCACCTGAGGTGTACGTCGCGGTGGCCGAGGTTGTCGTGGGCTTGTTCAAAGTGGCGTTGTACCCGGCCACGGCCAGGTCACGGATCGGCTGAATCGGCGGGGTCTGCGCGCCGCCGGCCTTTTGGCCAAACACCCAGGTCACGCCGTAGCGTTGGGCTTCCTCGTTTTTGTTGATGTCCAGCTTGGCCTGAACCACGTCACCGCTGGCCTGAGCCTTGCCGCGCCAGGATTCACCCTTGGCCATCGAGATCCAGTCCTCATACGGGTTCTTGCCCTGCTTGATCAAGGCCTCCATCTCCTCGCAGGTTTTGAGTGACGCCGAAACCATGGCGTCGGCCTTCTGCGAGAAGTTCTGAAACAGCTGGTAGAGGCCTGGTTGGGCGCGCTGGAACGCGTAGAGGGGCAGTGAGGCGATACCGGCCTTGATGGCGTTGGCGATGGTCTGCCCCAACTGCGAAAACCCGTTCATGACGTTGGACCAGGACAGGCCGATATCGAACTTGCCACACGAATAGTTGGCCCGGATGTTCAAGCTCAGTCCCAGGCGCAAGGCGGTCTGGCTCTTGTTGTTTGCCCGTGCGGCCGGATCACCACCACCGAGACGGTAGTAGAGCGAGGAGTTGGAGACCGCCTGCGCGTGAACGGGTGTTGGAGCCAAGGACACGCAGCCCAGCGTGATGGCGAAGACGCAGGCAAGTGCGGTGTGGGTGGGTCTGAAACGCATGGGCTTCATGATCGGAATCTCCATGAACGATGAGAAAATTTGACAAATTTGGGTCGGGAAGCTAAAACCCGACACAAGTCAGCGAGACACTGGCGCCACGCTCAGGGAACACTGAACAGGAATACGCCTTTGCGTTGGCAGCAGCTGTAGCGCCGCCAAAGGTTCCAGGCGTAGCCGTCTTCCTGCGAGGTTTTGCCATCCCCCCACGACGCGAGCGAGAGGCTGTCGTTTGAGCCAAAGGTCACGCACCCGGTGGAAGCCATGGGATAGAGCGCCTGCCACTTGTGTGTTTGTCCAGTCTCGAAATACACAAACCCCCCTTGATTGGCCGCTTCTATCTTTTTGTAGATGTGCGGTTGAGCCGACTTGCCCACGATAGAAGCCATGCGCTCCGCCAAAACAGCGGAGGCCTTGACGGGATGTGCCTGAACCAATTCCCCCGTGCGGGGATACCGACCACCCCAGGTCTGCGTGGCGCCACTGCCAATCTCACTCCTGCCGGGCAACCACGAGGCCGGGTACAGCATTTCCAGCGGGATCACACTGCGCCAGAAATATGAATCCACTTCCGACTGGAAATGAAGCGTGAACATGGATGCACCGCCTGGGCAGAAGTAAGAGTCGCTGGACATCGACTGGGCCAACTGGGCAAGCTCCATCAGGCTGCTGGAGTCGATGCCTTTCAGGCTCCCCCCACTGAACACTTCTCCGAGATCCCCGAGTTGCTGTTGAACGCCTTGCAGGGTGCTGCCGATGTTGTTGATGGAACTCAGCAACTTTCCAGGGGAACTCGCGAGGGCCCTGAACTCCTCAGCGATGCCACCCGCAAAGTCCTTGGGCACGCTGCTCCACTCGTTGACGATGTTGGGCAGCTCCTCCGAGGGAAACTTCTGCAATTCCTCCGTCGACGGTATGCTGAAACTGCTCCCCATATCTGACATCGAGGAGCCGGACAGCCACTGTGCAAACAGGCCGGCCGGATTGCCCACCACGTCACCGCCCTTGAACAAGGTGATGGGTGAATGCTCGTCTTGACTTCCCGCCGATGAATCCGAGAGGGACACGCCCAGCATCGAGGACCCGGCTTTGTTCAAGGTCTTGGCCACCACCGACCCGACTTCTTTCCAGGGGTGCAGCATGGGTTCGTTGTAGGTGCTGACCACGGCATCGGGCACGAAGTGAGCGACGCGGATCGAGGTTTTGATATCGCAGCCAAACGGGGTGCAGAACAGGAAAAAGCACACCCCCTCAACCTGGAAGGACACGCACGATGGAATCCCCTTGAAGGTGTTTGAAACGATGGCGGACGTGTTGGTCCCTGCCGTGGCCTGGCTGGGTGCCCACAGGCTGGCCACCAAGTAGGTCATGGCCGTGACGCGAGCGGTCCATTTGCTGGATTTCTTCATTTGACCCGTCCTGTCTCGCGAGCATCCATGTACAAGGTCACGGCTTGCTCCACATTGGTCACGCCGTACACCACAGAGCGTTGGTTGATGACGACAGCGGGGATGCGGTCTAGCTTGTAGTGGATGGCGCGGGTGATGCCGTTGGCGGCGTTGGTGGCCACGGGCGCGTAGCGCTTCTTGATCGCGGCCTGGTTGGCCTGGAAATACGCCTGGGCCTGTTTCTCGTCCTTGGGCATGTTCCGCTTGAGATCCCCCTCGATCAGCGCAAGGCCATCGACACGGTAGACCTTGACCAGATAAGGCGCCTCGGCCGTGGGCGCAACCACGTTCATGGCGGAGTTGGCAAACACCTCCACAGAGGTGATGCCGCCCGCTGCAGTGGCCGCAGGCCGGGGCCGCCCCAGAGGACTCCCTTGTGCCTGCACAGCACCCGACAGTGCGAGGCTGCAGAGCAGCGCACCAACGCCGACCCGCCTCGTGATGTGCCCGCTCACCTGGGTGGACATCCACCCCTGCGTTTGACTCATGTTGTGTTCTCCCTGGCGTTCTTCTTGTCGTGGATCAGGACCGGCTGCGAGAGAGTTCTTCGGCCACCATTTGCGCAGCCTCCATCTCATTGCACCCGTGCTTTTCCATCAAACGGCGCCTGTGAGCCTTCTCGTGGCCCTCGGTCATGGCCAGGGCAATCGGCAGGGCAGGGGGCACGTTGCGAAACAGCATCTGCCCTGTTGCCGACATCACCACCCCCTCGGTGTACTTCGGCGGCAGCTTGCAGGCCGACTCCATCAAGTGACGCTGCTCGGTCGTCAGGGACCGAAAGCGGGCCACTTCCTCGATCTCGGAACGGTCCATGGTCAGCAGCATCCAGTATTCGCACATGGACAGCACGCGGCTCATGGAATCCGGGAAGTCCTTCAAGTTCTGGGTGGCCAGCCAGAACCAGATGTTGAGCTTGCGCCACATCTTGGTGCCCTTGGCGATCTTGGGCCCCAGCAGCTCGTTGGTGGTGATCAAGTGACCTTCGTCGGTCAGGAAGATCATGGGCCGGTCCTCGGCCTGGGCGCGTTCTCCGCGCGACTGCACCGAGTCGATCAACGAGGTGTAGGCCACCGCCAGGGCGTCCTCGTAGCCGTCCTGGGTCAGCGTGCCCATTTCCACCAGGGTGACATCGGCGTCAGGCCAGTCGCTGCCCTCACGGTTGAACAGCTTGCCGCGCAGCGCCTGGGTGAAGCTCATCATGGACTGACCCATTTCCTCGGCGCGCGCCTGGCGCGCGGCCGACAGGGAGCCGTCCTTGTGCATGCCCATGAGTTCAATGGCCACGTCCTGCGTCAGCGGGTGGGCACGGTTCTCGGCACGGGCGCGCACGGCCGCGCGGATGATGGCGCGCGAGACCAGGTAGCGGTCGGCCCGGCTCATGCGGGCCACTTCATCGGGTTCACCGCCCGTGATCATCATGATGGCTGCGATCAGCATCTCGCCGAGCAAGTCGCGCTTGTCGGTGCCCGATTCATCCTCATCCGATGCGTCGCCCCCTTCGGCGCTGGCCGTTGGCGCGCCCAACACTTCGGTGTTGCCCAGCAGCGCCTCGATGCCCACGTCGTCGGGCAGGCCTGCGTTGACCTTGGCCTGCTGTTCGGCCGCGTGGTAGGACTGCATCACATCACGGTCCTCCAGCAGCTTGTAGGCGTGCACGAAGGGGGGCAGCGAAACGTCGGCCTCACTGGTCAACGTAACGCTGTGGGTGCTCAGGCCCATGTGTTTGAAGTAGTTCAACAGCAGGGCGAAGGACTTGCCGGCGTCGGCAATCACCAGGCGTGGCCGGTGCACCGCCATCGTGAGCATGGCCAAGTAGTTCAACGTGGCCGATTTGCCGGCGCCCGTGGGGCCGAGCACCAGCATGTGGGCGTTCTTCTTTCGGTCGTTTTTGTTCAGCGGGTCCAGCCAGATCGGCTCGCCGCCCCGGTTCCAGAACCACATGCCGGGGTTGGGCGTGCCCCGCGCACGCCCATACACCGGCAGCAAGCTGGCCACGTGTGAGGCAAACACCAGGCGCGAACGCCGCAGACTCTTGTTGTCAAAGGCGGGATCGAAATTGAAGGGCAGACCCCGCATGAAGGCGTCCAGCGGGGTCAGGTCGTGGCGGTGCTCGATGAAGCGCATCCCGGTGGGGATCAGCAAGGCATTGACCTGGGCAATGCCGGCGTTGAGTTCTTCCCGGTTCTTTCCCGTGAGATACAGCGTGAGAAACAGCGGGTAGAGCTTGTCGCCCTTGGCCATGCGCTGCAGCACACCCACACATTCGCCGTGCGACTCGATGGCGTGCGAGGTGTTGGCGCGCGATGCGTCCCGAATCCGTTCGATGTGCCGCTCCAGCTTGTACTGGGGGGCCACGGTGACCGTGATGGACAACATCGACCCTTCGGGCAGGCGGTCAAAACGCGCAAAGCGTTCCTTGCCCGAAGCCAGCTCCGCAGAAAAGTGCCCGATGCTGGGCTGAGCGCGCAGACCCTGCATGGTCAAGGCCTTGACGGGCACGCCGTCGAACTCGAACAGCCCAGCCTCCAGGTCCGACATGGGTTGTGACAGGTTGAGCATTTCCCCCAAATCCCAGCCCATGACCGGCGCATCGTCCTCACCCGCGACAGCAGACGGGTCTTGGAAAGGCAACTGGCGCAGCAGATCGCCGGCGTTCTTCGATGCCCAGGGCACATCGCGGTTGAAGAACGGCAGCAACCATTCGTACAGGTCGCGGGCATTGGCGCGGCGCGGACTCGCCCCGGCTTCGGTGAGCGTGGCCATCAAGGTCATGGCCACAGCGTTGAGCTGGGAAATGGCCGGCGCCGGCTCCTCGGCCAGGCGCTTGAAGCGCTTGTAGATGCAGCAGCGCACACGGCGCATCTGCCCGCGCCAGGGTTGACCGGTCACCAGCGTGTCCACGAACAGGCCTTGGGGGCGCGATACCAGGTCCAGGTGCTTTTCAAACTCCTTCAGGACTGACTGGGTGAAGGGCGAGTTCAGGATCGCCTCGGCGCGCTCGGGGTAGGCCTTGTGCACCTGGCGGATGTAGTTGACCAGGTAGTCGTTGAGCGTGTCGATGTTGCGGTCGTCGTTGACGAAGAACTGCACGATCCAGGGCGAGGCGTCGGATTCCTGGATCGCCTGCAGCGCCTCCTGCACCTTGCGCGCACGCTCCAGCAGGTACTGGGTGGACTGCGCCTCGGTTGGGATGGGCGAGAGTTCAAACATGGCGCCCAGGGTGGCGCCGTCCTTCATCACAAAGACATCGTCCTTGAGGTCGTAGCTGGTGTAGGGCAGCATGTCGGTGAAGGAGGGTGCACGCCCCGCCATGCGGCGGCGTTGCGACACCGACTCCAGGCCGGGGGCCGCCCCCTTGTCTTTGGCTGCTTCTGTACGCTGGGCCTTCGCCTGCGGGGAAGGGGCCGTGGTCTTGCGGCCCAGACCGAGTTTTTCGAGGATGGACATGGGTGGCTCCTCAGTTGGCCAGTTCGACACGGGACGTGGCGGATCGCCGCTCCTGGATCACCTTCTGGTTGTCCTTCGGAGCCTGGCTGGCCATCTGCTTGGGTTTGACCAGGTCCAGCGCACGGTTCTCCTGCGCTTCACCAGGCAAGGCGTAGTGGTTCTGCTCGTACATCGGGAACGTGGTCACGTAGCCGGGCACCGGATACCGGCCCTGCGCCAGGTGGGGATAGACCACCATCACCAGATCGGGGTTGGGCACGCGTGCGAACTGCTGTTTCAGCGGCTCCAGAGCAGACCAATACCGTTGGGTGTCGGCATCGTCATAGGACGGCGTGCGATGCGCAGCCGCCCCAAGTCGTGCGCGAGCCTCCTCGGCTGCGCCGGCTCGTCCGGGGTGGCCCCGGTAGATGTCCACCACGGTGGGCGCATCGCGGACGACCTCGTTCAGGGGTGATTCACGGGGGCCGGTCACCGAGCACGCGCTCAGGAAGGCGCTTGCGAGGGCCACGCCCACGGTCAGGTGAATCGGATGGTCATTCCAGGCCATGGCGGTCTCCACGTTGTGCGTTGCTTGCGGTTTGTTGTTTGTGAACCAGCTTGCGGGACTTGGCCGGCTTGTCGAGCTGGATCTCTTGGTCGATGTGCACCACCAGCTGCTGGCCAGCAGGGGTGACCACGGCGTCAAAGCTGTTCTTCAAGCGACTGAGCATCCAGGCGGTCACCTCGTCCGTGGCGCCGGCCGTGGCCTGCCCCATGACGTACTTGCTCATGCTTCCGGTCACCTGCGACGTGGTGTTGCCGGTGGTCTGGTTTTGCGTGATCGAGCGCTGGGCGTCCGAATACGCTTGTGATGCCACACCCAAGGCCTTGAGGCCCACGATGTCGGTCAGGTAGGCGGGTGCATTGGTCACGAACTTGCCAACGATGCAGGGGTTGCCCCGCACGTCGGAGATGAAGCCGATGTCCCCCGAGGAAGAACCGCCGCCCGTGGCGTTGCCGCCGCGTTTGCGGTTCGACACGGTGCGGATCGTGCCGTCGTTGAACACAAACGTGACCGAGCGCACCTTGCCTTCGCTGCAGGACAGCGCCATGTCACCGATGGCCACACCGGTCACGATCATGCCGGCCAGGTCGTCGGGCAACTCCCAGCCGTTGGCGGCCAGGTTGTCTCGGCCCACCATGGCCTTGAATTGCATGGGATCGGTGACGCGGCCGTCGATGGGCACCCGGCCGATCAGGCTGGTCATGGCGGTCACGCCCACCAGGGTGGCGTTCTCCGGGATGGTGAAGTAGGGTTCATCCACCGGTTTTGCTGCAACGGCCGCTTGTGCTGCGCGGCTGGCCGTACCGTTCGCTTGGGGGTCAGCGGCTTCGGTGTTGCCGCTGGTGCGGACAAAACGTGTCATGGCAGGCCCTCGGCCGCCATTGCGCCCACGCGACTCCTCGGTGTGCGCACTGAAGCCCATGGGCGCCACGGTTTTGTAGGCAATGGCGCCGTGGGGGACTTCCGGTGCGTCTGCCTCAACGATTTCATGCACGGGCTGCTTCGCCTTGCCAGCAGTGGGTTTGCCCGCGCCACTGGGGTAGGTGTCCACCATGTCCTGCACGGTGGTTGCGGCCTGTCCGATGGCCTTGCCCAGGCTGTCAAAGGGAGACTTTTCGTCAATCCTTGTCGAGGTGGTCTGGGTCGGTGTTTCCGTCAGCCCTGTCGAGGCAGGGACGGCCTCCACAGCCGGCGTGGCCCCAACCGGGGTGTCTGTCCCCCTGAGCCGCGCCAGGCGCTGGTTTTCTTGAACCAGCTTGTTGTTCTGGTCGATCACGCGCTGCACCTGGTCGCGCAACTCGGCGTTGCTGGCCACCACCGTTTTGAGGGTCTCGGAAGGGTTGTCGTTGTCCGCGCCGCGCGGTGTGGGCAACGACGCAGCCTCCGGCGTGGGGATGGCCTTGAGGTCGCCGGCCGGTCGGACCGGGCCGTCGGTGGCGAACTGTTGGTAAAGGATGGTGCCAACGATGACCAGGCCGGAGATGCCCAGGACCGGAATCAGCATGTTTCTTGTCACAGCCATGATGGAGTCCTCACAAGCAGGCTTCGAAAGAACGGTCGCAGACCAGGTAGACCGCGGTCGTGTCGCGGTCGCTGCCCTTGGGGCCCAGGCGTCCGTGCTGAGTGGTGGCTGCGATCCACCGGCCACGCATCTGCTCCAGAGCGATCTCGTAGGGGTGAGCTGACAAGTTGGTGACCCGCACGGCGGTCACGAACAGGTTGCCGGATCGCCACTGGCCCAGCGGCGCGGTTTCCACCAGGGCACCCCGCAACAGACCGGAGACAACGTCCTGTGCCACCGGCACCTGTTGGATGGCCGCCGTTGGCTGGATCAGCCGACGAGGCGCGTAGATCATTTGTGCTGCATGGCGGGTGAGCTGGACCATGTCGGCCGCTGGCAGAGGCTTTTCTTCGGCCGGCTCTTGCGCATCGGTTGCGCCGGGCCCAGCGTTGCCAGGTTTACCACTCAGAAACACCTGCAGTTCGGACGTTGCGCCGGCCGTGGCAGGGCTGGCCACCAAATCCAAGGGGATTTGTGTGCCGTCATCCACCAGTTCGGCCACGATGCGCAACGGCACGAAGGGCAGCAGCGCGGTCACGTACATCGTGCG
Source organism: Hydrogenophaga atypica (assembly GCF_042665215.1). Lineage (NCBI taxonomy): Bacteria > Pseudomonadati > Pseudomonadota > Betaproteobacteria > Burkholderiales > Comamonadaceae > Hydrogenophaga > Hydrogenophaga atypica. The sequence continues at coordinate 41,888 of NZ_JBHTCA010000014.1, read as the reverse complement.
GTCGATCACTTCGATACGCGCCACCGATTCGATGTCGGTGGGCACGTGCAGGGCAGCGACAGCGGGCAGTGTGACCAAGCGTTCTTTGCCCACAGGCAAGGCCACACGGACGGGCACACGCTCAAACACCGCGCGCTCGATGCCGGCGCTGGCCTGCGCGCGAGCGGGGCGCACCGACTTGGCGCTGGGGGCAGCAGCCGCAGCGCTGGCCACCGTTGGGCTGCGTGCGCTGCGCGCCGCTTGTTGGGCGGTTCCCCCCGCAGGCGCCCGGCTGTGCGTCGGGGCGCGACCGTTGGAGGACGTGGGCACCTGGCCCAGATCGACCTCGGTCGGCGCAGCGGTGGTGTGGGCACCGGCCTCCTCAGGAATGAGGTCGGGCGGTACGTTGGTCAGGTTCAGGTTCTGCACGGTTTGAGCCATCGCTGGAGCCTGGCCAATGCCCGAGAGCGCCAAGGCCAATGGCAGCACCCGCAGCAGCGCACGGATGGGAGACTTCATGAGCTTGTTGGTGGTCATGGTGGTATGCGCCTTATCTGGAATCAACGTTGAGCAGGCGTGCTGGGCGCAGCCGGAGCCTCAAGCGGCGTGGGCTGCATTTCAGAAGACGGGTCGATGCTCTGGTCGGTGGTTTTGGGCAACGCGGCCGGGGTGACCGTTTGCGGCAGGGCCAGGGCTGTACCAGGCTTGCCGGACTGCACCGCCTTGATTTCCTCGGCATCCAGCCGCGCTGGCCGGTTGGAGCCGAAGCAGTCGACGGCCAGTCGCCACGGGTTGCGCTGACGGTCCACGTCGTAACGGACCACGCGCACGGGGTACCGGATGAACACGTCCTTGATCGCTTGACCCCGGTAGCTCTCCATCACCTGCATGTCCAGCAAGACCGTCCAGGCGCTGGTGCTTTCGGTGATGACCCGGTTCTCGGCAAACGAAAACCCCGGCACCTCGGTGATCTGGCGGGTTCGCTGGCGGAGTTCGCCCTTTTTGAATCGACCCTCCATGTCACCCTGGAGCTGAGCCTGGCAACGCGGCGTCAGGTAGGCCTGAAAGTCGTAAATCTGCTTGCCGTAGTCCACCGCGCCATCGGCTTGCCAGCGGTTGATCTGCTGCCAGATGTAGTAGGCAAAGCCGTAGACGTTCACGGTCGGCACCGGGGCCTGCCCGCCTTTGAAGGACACCGTGTCACCGGCCTTCATGTCGGGCGCAACGTGCAGCTCCAGGTGCTTGGGCAGGCTGTAGGTGAGGAACATGCCGATGGCGCCCAGCCCGGCCACCAACAGCATCACTTTGCGCAGTACGGCGTTGTGTTGACGCTCGGACGCCAGAGCGTCCAGGTATTTTTGACTCATGTGGTCACCCACTGGGTGGAGGGTTGGAGAGGGGAGCGAGTGGTCGCGCTGGATGCGCTGTTTGAGGACTTCGCCGTGGGATGGGGTGCGGGCAAGCCGGACGCCGTCAATGGCTCGTTGGCTGGTTCATCGGCTGGTGCGGTCGCACTGGGCGCAATGGTCGAAATGGCCTCGGGCAGCTCGCCGTCCAGATCGGCACTCAGGTGCAAATCCAGTGAGCGCCCCAGTTCCCAGTAGCCGCTGTGCGTGATGAGCTTGGACTTGATCAAGCCTCGGTCGGACATCCACATCCACATGCGCTGGGTGTAGTAACCGTCTGGTCGATCACGTTTGATCCCGGCCAGGTATTGCGAGGCAAACCACAGGGTGCCCCCCGTGCCGAACATGCCCAGCACGAGGATGGCCTGCCAATAACCGGTGACCGCGAACACAAGAGCACCCACCAAGAGAAACACCACCATCGACACACCACCGATCACCTGGGCCTCGGTGACGGTCATGCCATTGAGAATGGGTGGCTCAACGTTGACCCGGTCGGTCAGCGGCGCCTTGCCGCCGACCGTGGGATCGTCGTGCTGGTCGATTGGGTTCGCCATGGATGGGTGCTCCTGCTTTCGCGGTCAATGACGGTTATTCAAGGACTTGCATCGCGTAGGTCACCATCACGACCAGGAACACCGCGAACACCGCGCCAAGGATGAAATACTCTTTCAGGTCGGCGATTTCCGCGCGACCTTGCGAGTAGGCGCGCCACTTGGACAGGCCGCCCATCACGACGTAGATGAAGCCCAGACCCGCGAGAACCAGCGCCAGGATGGTGATGCCGGCCTTGAACCAGGCGCCCATCTGACCGAGCCAGTCGTCGTTCGCAACCGTGGCACCACCAATGCCGCCGCCTTGTGGGGTGGGCATGGTCGGCAACCCCGCCATGACCGGGCTGCACATCAGAGCCACGGCGGGCACAAGGGCCGCACGGGCGATCTTCTCGCTCACGCGTGCCTGGAACTGTTTGAGCTGTTGCAGTTGTTTTTTCATAAGAACTCCCTGAATGAATTGAGGAACTGAGAACACAAGGTCAGAAGACGGCCACGAAGATGACCCCGAGCAGGGCCAACAACTTGATGCCGCCCCAGATGGCCTCGCTGGAAGTGAGCTTTCCGTCGCTGTACGCGTTGAATAGTTGAAGCACGAGGGCGGCAAAGACCAGCAAGATGACACCGCTGCCGATCAGGCTCAGGATCAATTTGAGGTTGGCAGGGTCCACCCCCGAGCCCACCCTGAACCCATCGCTCATGTCACTGTTCATGACGCTCTACGCTCCGCTTTTTTCAACGATCCAGATCGGACCAGCCCACTGCCTGCGCTGCTTCACTGGCGGTAGTCACCACGCAGTGGCGCCACAGGTCTGGGCTGCCGGGGGGCATCCACATGCGTGGTCACCCCGTCTTGCAGCATCTGCAGATCCTGGACAAGCCAGTCGTAGCGAAACTTGATGCGCTGAGGCTGGTGGCCTTGGTCCGAGGCCTTGGCGGCTTCGGCGACCATGAGCTTCACGCGGGAAATCTCGTGAGCGATGCGAGCGAGGTTTTCTCGGTCAACATCCTCATCGGCATGCGCCGTGGTGGTCACAGCACCGCACGCCAGCAGCACGGCCAGCATCCAGGCGCGGTGCACAGAGGGTTTGCCCTCCTTTGGGACAGCGGCTGCGGCATCCTGGGATTGGCAGGATGTGTGGCAAATGGGTGTCATAGGCTCTCCTGAAAAAAACAAGGAATGAGGTTGAAACTGAGGCAGGGTCATGCGTACTTCTTGAACGCGCCGACCGTGGTGGACAGGGTGAAGGCGACCAGCACCGTGAAAACCAGGACCATGTAAGCGGGGTTGAACCCGCCGAAGGGCCAGGTCAGGTACAGACCGAAGCCACCGGTCAAGGCCCAGCCCGTGTAGCGCTTGGCGTGGTGGTAGATGAACGAGGACTCGCGCCCACCGCCCCAGCGGCGCAGGTCGCGCCGCACCAGGCCATCGACCACACCGACCATGCAGGCCAACACGAAAGCGGGCAGGGCGAACATCGCCACAGACAGGCGCAGCAGCACATCCATGAGCACCCACATCGAGATGTAGACCCACTCGCTGAACATGCGCCCCAGCACTCGGGTGCCTCGGGTGATGCCGGACGGTTGCCCCTCCAGGGTGGGCACCTGGGCCGTGTCCGGGTTCTGGCGGTGCGAGGCGTACCAGCGCAGCAGACCGCTGCGCTCGTAGGGCTTGTGAACCCAGCGCACCACCTTGTGCGAGAAGCCCACCGTGTCCCGGATCAACAGGCTGCGTGGGGCAGCGGCGATGTGCTCCAGGTCCTGCTGCACGATCTTTTCGATGTGCTTGGAGCCTTCCCCTTTCCAGAGGGTGTACATGCCACCGATTTCAATCAACAGACCGACAAACCAACTGAACAAGGCCAGGAAAAACAAGCCCAGCGTGACTTCAAGCACGATTTCAATCGGCCCACGGGTGCGGGGACGCACCGGTCCACGGGGTGCAGGTGTGCTCACAGTTGGTGCCCCATCAAGTTGCCATACATGACGCCGCCCACAGAGCCGCTGTCGCGCTCGTTGTCGCCTGCGGAGGCGTCCTGCGTGTCGTCCTCGGACATGGCCGCCACCATCGCCAGGCTGGGGTCGATCAGGCCCTCGCTGCGCAGGCCCAGCGGTTGATCGCCAAGCCAGTCGGTTTCTTTGGCCCAGTGCTCGCTGGTGCGATAGCGCCCCTTCATGTCGTTGGCGACCTTGAGCAGCGACTCGGGCACAAACGGATCGTTGGTCGAGTCGGCCAGCGGTATGCGCATCTTGAAGCGCCGGTTGCCTTCCAGGAGGGCGAAGGCCTGGCCCTGCGGCAGTTCCAGCACGTCAGACGCTTCGATCATGGGCACCTGGGTGCTGGTGATGATGTCGTCGTTGCGGCTCGTGAAGTCCACCCCGGTGCCTTGCGCGGCTGTGTCGGTGACACCGGACATGGGCATGAGCTTGTAGACATCAACCTTGGGCACTTGCTCGGCCAACAGGTTGGCCGTGGTCACGGAACGCACCCGCAACATCACCAGGTGGTTGAAGTTGTCCAGGATTTGCCCGGCCTTGGCCTTGTCACCCACCTTGGCCTCCAGGTCGAACATCGACTGGGTGTAAGCCGTGATCCGAAAACCCGAGCCACCCAGCTTGTTGACCATGGGCACGAACTCAGGGCCACAAATCTCGTTGACCTCGTCGAAGTGGCAGCACACCGTGGGCAATACGATCTTGCCCTCGGGGTGGTGCGGGTCCAGCCCGGTCTTGTAGAGCTTGCCGCCCACCGACACCAGGTCGGACAGCATGGAGTTGCCCACCGCCGACGACACCACCGAATCGGACAGCGCATCCAGACCCGCGTAGACGATGCCGCCCTGGCGCATCACGCTCATCCAGTCGAAGATGGGCCGCTTGTCCTCAGGGTCGAAGTAGTCCGGCGAGATCAGTTTGCCGACCGCGCCCGAGGTCAGTTTCTCCAGGAACGGGCCGAGGCTGGCAATGATCTTTTCGTAGAAGCTGCGCTCGTAGGACACGGCAGCAGCCAGACCAGTCAGCACCTTGTCGCTGACGCGGGTTTCCTTGATCCACAGGATCATGGCCACGATGTCCGGCGCGCGGTCGCTCAGGCTGCGTGCCACGGGCGCCTTCTTCGCCATCACCTGCGCCTCCAGCGTGGCCAGCTTGTCCTGGTAGTCCACAAATCGGCCCTCGGCCGCCAGGCGGCGATAGACCATGTGGGCGTAGTCCATAAACAGGGGTTCAATGCCGGTCACGTCGGCCAGCAGCGTCTCGTAGGTGGGCACCCGACCCAAAGCCACCTGCGCTTGCGCGACGATGTTGGTGAAACGCCAGGAAAACTCTTTGAACGCCGCCGAATTGCCGGACGAGGGCAGGGCGTTGGTGGCGCGTGCCGCGACTTCGGTGATGCGCGAGAAGTTGCCGATGCCGTTGTAGCGGGCAGAAATCTCCGGGTAGCCCAGATGGAACAGGTAGAACTGGTCAGCACGGCCGGCGCGGCGCGCTTCGGCATACAGGCGCAGCATCAGTTCAGCGTCGCCCTTGGGGTCGATGACGATGGTCACATGGCCGGCATGGATGTCCTGTGTGGCCAGCATCTCCAGCATGCGTGTCTTGCCCACGCGGGTGGTGCCCAGCACGATCATGTGGCCGGTGCGGGCCGACTGGCGCATCTTGACTGGGGCCTCATCCAGCGAACCCACCCCGTGCAAGATGGACGTGCCACCGAGGTCAGCGTGCGGCTTGAGTGGGTTGAACCAGGCATTGCTGCCCACAGTTGCTTGCAACAGCCGAGGCATCACACCGGGCTTGGGCTGCGCCTTGATGCGCTCCTCCAACGACTTGGCCCAACGGGTGCCCAGCCGCTGCAGGGCTTTTTCTTGGACGCTCGGACGAACGAAGGGTTCGGCATCTTTGGTGCGGGCATCGTGTTTGCGCTGGGTGTGGATCTGCTTCCACTCGAAACCCTCGCCCAGGTAATACTCGTCCTTGCCGACCGGGATCTTGTGCGGTGCGATGCGCGTCACCTTGTAATACTTGAGGCCGTGCTGGTAGCGCAGCACACTCATGGCCTGACGAGCACGCTTCCAGCCAAAGGCCAGTGCGATGACTGCGACCACCCAGCCCAGCAAGGGCGGCATCATCAAGGCCCATGGCGCTGTGATGGCGACCAAGGCGCATCCCCACGCAATGGCCGTGCTCCACAACTCAATCGGAGGGCGCAGCATCGCCTCCAGCGCGGTGTTGTTGTCTTGTTTCATGGGTTGGACCCGCCTGCCTGGCTGGGGACGATCTGCCGAGCCACACCGTCTGCCTGAATCAACAACGGAAACACCCCGGCGCCTTTTTCCATCAAGCGTTGCTCCAGCCATGGGCTTTGCACGGGTGCCAAAGGCATGCCTTCAAACAGCTTCTGCATGGCCTTGAAATGACGGGTATCACGCGCCTGCACCACCAGACCCCAGGCGTCCATGTGACGCAGCTTGGCCTCGTTGTGTCGCAGCCATTTCACCGACACGTCGTCGTCGCCCACCACAAACACCGCCTGTGTCATCCAACGGGGCGCGAACACCTGCACCTCATCCTGGGGCAGCACACCGGCACGCAACTGCGTGCGCAGAGGGAACACAAGGCCTGGCAACACACCAGGCTGGTCCGTGCCGGCCAGGAGGTGCGAGATGTACGGCGCCAAGGGCAGCGCCTCGCCCGAGTCGTGAATCACGGTCACGGCAGATGAATTTGCGCTCGGCACCGCCTGCGCGTGGCTCAGGCGGGTGCCCAGCACCAAGCCAAGCCATGCGGCAACCAGCGTGCAAGCCAGAGACACCCAGAGGTCACGCTTAAACATGGGTCACTCCGTCGAACCAGCGGCGGGTGTCCACCCCTTGCCTTTGAAGGTGACGCACCACGTTCTGGGCATACCCGGTGGCACGGGCCCTGTTGGCAGGATTGATTGAGCCCGCGTGGTAAAGCGCCACTGCACGAAACCAGTTGCGGTGTGCGCTGAAATGCTCGGCCAGAATCTGTGCGCCAATCGCCAGATTGGGGTAGGGGTCCAGCGCCCGCTCCAGCGACACCAAGCGCTGTTTGTGCCAATGCCAGTTGACCTGCATGGCCCCGCAGTCCACGTTGGTGATGCCCTGGCTCAAGTGCCGCTTCAGAGCCGAGAGCGCTTGCTCGTAGGACGCAAAACGTTGCCCTTGTCCACGGACACACAAGGTCCAGGGATACGGCAAAGCCAGCCGACCAAACTTCAACACCGACTCCTGCAAGGCCACCCCGTACAGAATCCAAGCCGGCACGCCAATGGCGTCAGCGGTGCGGCGATAGGCCAGCGGCGGCTGCGAAATCGGCGTGGCGTTGCCACGCGCCGCCTGCGGCACATTGGCCCGAGGCGTCTGCGTGCTGGTTGGGACGGGTTGTGTCAGCGCCGACACCGTTGGCGTGTTGTTCGCGGCCTCGACCCGCTTGTAGCCCAGACCGGACCATTCCTGTCCTTGCGGCATGAGGTCGCGGACCATGTCTTGCCCTGTCAGCGTGGGCTGGATGACTTTGGTCTGCGCCCACGAACCGAAGGATTGGGGCAGACAACAGGCAACGGCCAGGCCCTGGATCACGCAGCGGCGATCCAGACGCACAACACAAGGCCGAGGGGCAAGGCGCAGCATGTGTCAGGCTCCCACGTCAACGGCGGGCCGGCAGCGGCCGAGCCGAAGGGGCAGGATCGGCCACGACCGAGCGCGGCACACCTGCGGCATCGGCCGAGCCGATGGGGGCAACCACCTTGGGCAGGCCGCGGTAGTCCACCATCGCTTCGTTGGGGTACAGACGCTGCATCGCTTCCTGGAAAGCGGCGTTCCAGGCAATCGAACGCTCCACGTCCTGGTGGAAGGCCCGCGCGAACATTTCGGCGTACTTGCGCCGTTCGGCGTCGGTGCGGGCGTGGATGCCCAGCGCTTCAACAGGGGACAACTGCTCTACCGAAAAACTGGCGCGCGGCCCCTTCAGCAACAGCTTGGCCCGCTGCATTTCCTCCTGGGTCAGTCCCCAGATTTGCGCCACAACCAAGTCCGTGGCGTTCAGTCCCGTGGTGGCGTTTGCCGAACTGGCCGCCTGCGATGTGCGTTCCTGCACGGCGCTCACTTCGGTCTGTGTTTGCCGCTGCGCCAAGACAGAGGAGGTCACGAGCAAGGCCGTGAGCGCGAGGGAGAGTCGGATCAATGACATGCTCAGTTCGCCCGTGACAGTTCAATGATTCGGCCACCGACTTCAAACGTCGCCTTTTGCCCAGACATGTCCACCTGTTTGAGCGTCACGCCAGAGAGGCTGTCGCCTGGTTTGAGCACGCGCACCTGGGGATTGGCGGGGTCCGTGGTCCCCACCACCACCGAAGGCTTGCCGTCCCACAGATCAACCGACAACAAGGCCACGCCATGGCTTGCGTCTGCGCTCCCCTGGGTTTTCTGTGCCGACTTACGCGTTGCGTCAGCTTTGGCGCTGCCAGCCGCAGAGCTGCGGCCTTGTGCCGTGCGACCAGCCGACGAAACAGGGCGGGGCGCGACCTGGCGCGGCTTGGCCGACTCCATCAGTTGCGCCACCTGCTGTTCCAGCCGAGCAATGCGCTGCTCTTGGTCTTGCCTGACCAGGTCGGAATTGGCCCCCGCCTCAGGCTGAACCTGAGGGGCAACCGCAGAGCTTGCGCTGGGCGGCTTGGGCTCTCCCTCATCGACTTGAAGTGGGTTGTTTCCGGCAGGTGAGGCCACTGTGTCCATGGGCGTGGCCGTAACAGCAGCCCGCTCAACCGGGGCGATAGCGACTGGGGCGGGTGCCTCGCCGTCTGAGGACGATGGCACCCCCATCGCGTGGGTGTCCTCCGATGGCGGCAGAGCCGGTGCACTGGGAGGGGTTGTGTTTACTGCTTTGACCGAGTCCAGGACATCGGGCAATGCGGCCGTTTCGGTCTGGCCGATCAACGTCGGCAATGGCTGGCGTGACTTCTTCCACCACACGGCGCCCATGGCCACGCCCGTGATCGCCACAGCGAGCAAACCGATACCCAGCATGCTGCGCCCACGGGGCAGCACACCCTTTTGTTCGGACTGCTGGCCAGGCTTTGTGTCCTGCCCCATGGCTCCCACACTGGCAACGACGGGTGCTTGCCCGAACGCTGGCCGGTGTGCGGCGCTCGATCCAGCAGCTTCGCGCATCGCAGGCGAACCGGCGCCCATGGCCTGCTGCGCCATCTCACTGCGCTCCAGTTCATCCTGTTCGCGGCGACGTTCCTGGTCTTGTTGCTCTTGGCGTTCGCGTTCTTGATCGTCGTTCATGTGGGGTGCCTTTCTGGTGTGCGTGCTGGTGTGTCCGAGTCGCACTGGCTCAATTCATGTAGAGGCCGCTGGTTGAATCCGAGCGCTGCTCAAGGGCCGGATTCGGCGTGCTGCTGGGGGCGGGTGCAGACGGGGAGGCGCTCGCGGCCTCCGTTGCCGAGTTCACATGTGCGCCCGTGCTGCCCGTTCCGGCGGCGAGTTCAAACCAGACCAAGCGCTTGACGGGGTCTTGCTGCAGGCGCCAGGCCTTGCCCAGGATGACCTGGAGAATCTCTTTGACTTCGAAGGGACCGAGTTCGCGTTGCGACTCGGGCAGCGGCAAGGTCAGGAAGTGCCGGGCTTCTTCGCTCAACAAATCGGTGCTGAGCAACTGGTAACCGGTGCGCATCAACGTGTGTTGGATGGCATCGCCAACGCTGCGCACCGTCGATCTCGGGAACCGCAGTTGCGCGTACACCTCCAGAGGCTCCTGCAACCCAGGTGCAGGCCGTGCGGCCTGCGTGGTGTAGCGGCCCACCTGGACCTGTGTGCCCCCATCGACCAGTTTGGTCTGGGCGAAGGCGCCCGACGCGATGACAAGGGCCAGCGTGCCCACAAGACCCTGTCGCTGCAACGATTGCATTTGCATTAGTTCACCATTGGATTTGAAGCCACCCCAGACGCTGGTGTCTGAGGCTCAATCCAAGACGAAGGGTTACAAGGGGGACGGGCGCACAACCAGCGACTGGGCCACGGTCATGCGGCTTGACGCTGCACAACCGACCAGTGCAAGCAGTGTCATTTTTGGCAGCGACGGATTCAAGCCGAAACCCTGCGGCACAAAAAACAGGTTTCGGCTTGACGAGCCTTCAAAAAAGTTGTAGCCGGCTTTGATGAGCCTTGCCGTTTGGCAGCAATCACCTGGCGGGATGCAGCCGACCGGGGGCGGTCGGCGACGGGCAAAGGCTTTCTACGGGTTAATGGCCCAATCCAAAGGGCGCGCGTTCTCCTCAAAGTTCGTCGAACGCGCAAAGGGCCTACTGGGACAGGGAAAGGGCTCTTACGGGGTAATGAGTGCGGGACTCGGCCGGGGGCCGACTCCCGCATCGGGTGGAGTTGTCCCAGCTTTCTGTGACCAAGCCTGTGGATATCCTGCCCCCCTGTGCGCCCAGCCCTGTGTTCATGCGGCCTGCAGCACCGTGCCCACAAAACCAGCAGCCGTTGGTGAAAGGGAGACGTTGATGCAGTATGGTCCGCTATCAGAATCTGCCGCACTTTGCAAGCCGATTGCCTCATTGCGTGCCGCAGGTTTTTTTAGAGCGAAAGTGCTATTTGGCACCTACATTACGCGCGTGATTCACAAGACCTACAAAGAGCCGGACGCCATGGCGCAGCACTCCACACACACGACGGACCCCGCCTGGCCTCACTTTGGCCGTGATGCGCTGGATCGTCAACACGCCGCTTTCACCATCGTGGCGCACCTCAAATCCCTGGGCTTGGGTGGCTGGACCACCCACCTGCTGAGCTGGCTTGCCCGATTTGATGGCATCGAGCCGCACATCCCGCGAGAGCATGAGCCACTGACTTGTGTTCGTCAAATCCTGTACAGCTTCGTGCTCGCTGGCCGACACATCTCTGATGCCCATGGCAACCAATTGAAGGAGGATGTGACAGCGGCCCTTCTCGATGCCGATTTCGTCAAGTACATCGCCTATTGGCTACCGCATGAAGGTGATTCTTCGGCCCCAAGTACCGATCAGCAACCCGCAGGGCATCGGCTTCATCTCTGGAATCCGCTGAACCAGTCCTGGTTGTCATACACGCAGGATGTTGAATCGCTGACCACGAGTCGCGAACAGGGCATGGTGTATCTGCGTGTGACGCGCAGCACCGGGCTGGACAGAGCGGCCCATCGAGACCGTCTGTGGGGCGTCGAGGCCTGAACCATGTTTTCGGTGGTTCGGCGGTCATTGGGAAAATGGTTGGGCAAAGGCAACGAGCCAGTTAAGGCCGCGCCCGAGGCCCCTCCTGTTGCCGCTGCACCTGCGCCCACTTCGGCTTCCGTCCAGGGCACTGCCACCGGCTGGCTGAAGGTCATCCAAGCTGCCGATCTGCTCGCCTTGGTGCGGGCCGAGCGGGCGATTGAGACGATGTGGCGCCAGTCCCGCCTGGCGCAGGTGGTCTGGGAGCGCGATCTGCTGGCATCACTTCATCGCTACGCCGAGTTTGTGCAGTTGATGCCAGCCTCCGAGGCCCATCACCATGCCCACGTCGGCGGTCTGCTGTCGCACACGCTGGAGATGGTGGTGGCGGCGATGACCTGGCGCAACGGTCATTTCCTGCCCGAGAACGCGCCGGTCGAGACCATGGACGCTGAGCGCGATGAGTGGACCTATGCGGTGTTTTTCGCGGCACTCCTGCACGACATCGCCAAACCGATGACGGACTTGCGCATTCAGTGGCGCTGCCCCGGCATGGCCGACTCGGTCAAGTGGGTGCCGATTGCAGGATCACTGCCGCAGGTTTGTCGCTCACATGGCACCGACGCTGAGTACCTGGTTGAGTTCGTTCCCAAGTCAGCACGCGACTACCAGGCGCACTCGCGGCTGGCGGTGACGCTGCTGCAACAGATCGCGCCTCCAAGCGCCTTGTCGTTTCTCTCACGTCGGCCGCATGTGCTCGATGCGCTGAGCCAGTACCTCAGCGGCGTGGATCGCACCAGCCTGGTCGCCAGGATCGTTCAGAAGGCCGACCAGGCCTCAACACAGCGTGCGCTGCTGCAGGGCAGTCGGGCGAGGTTTGCCACTGCCACAGCCACGCCTTTGATTGATCTCCTGATGCAGGCGCTCAGGGACATGCTGCGCCTGGGCACTGTGCTGCCGCTCAACCGCACGGGCGCCGCCGGCTGGGTGTATGACGGATCGGTCTGGTTCGTGGCCAAGCGCGTGGCCGATGCGGTGCGTCAGCACATCAAACAGCACGCACCGGATGAAAGTGTTCCTGGTGAAGCGAAGAACGACCGGATTTTCGACACATGGCAAGAGTACGGCTGCATCACACCCAACCCCCAGACCGGGCAAGCTGTCTGGTACGTCGTGGTCAAAGGCGGGGCAGGTGAGGGCGCTGCTGCAGGGGAGGCCTATGAACATGCCTTGACCATGCTGCGTTTTCCGCTGGAGCGCCTGTTTGATTCGCCCCAGGCCTATCCACCCCAGATGATGGGCACCATCCAGGTCAAGGAAAAGCGTGGCGCAGAGGTCGATGCTGTGCAGACGCCTGTCGCAACGCAAGAGCCTGAGGAAACTGCCACAGTTTCAACCGTGTCTGCAGCCAGCAACGCCAGGGAAGGGCGCGTTGCTGCCACCAAAGTGCCACAGGGCACGGGTGCCGAGTCCCAGCCCGCGATGTCCTCCAGCGCCCACCAGGCTGCAGGCCAGCCAGCCAAGCGCAAACCCGAACATGAAGTTGCTTCACTGAAGGCGCCCGCCTTCAACAAGCCCAAGCCTGCATCAACGCCAGACAACAAGCCTGCACAAACTGCCTCAGCCGCTGCGGCTGTACCGGCTGCGGCAAAGACTTCAAACACGAAGACTGCTGCAATTGCTAAGGCTGTGCAAGCGGATATTTCGCCACTGGCCCCAGGCGGCGTGGACGGCTTCGACCTGATCGATGGAGAGGATTTGCTGGGCGACGAGGACGATGTTCGCGCGGTGGTGGTCAAGGCGGTCCACAAGGCACCTGCAGCAATTTCCCCACCTGCAAGCGTGCCAGCCGCCCAGCGAAAGCAGACTGCTGCCGCAATTTCACCCACCATCCAGAAGCCTGCAGCAAGTAGCACCCAGCCGCCCGCCAACAAGCCATCAGCAACCACAGTGCCAAAGCCGCCAAAGCCGGCCGCCCCAGCCACCATGCCCGCCGACGAGCAGGAACCTGCTGCTTTGGTTGATTCGCCTGCCATGCGTCAACTGTTGTTGCCGCCGAGCGCTTTGCCTGCCATGGCTGCAAGAACCAGGACCGTGCCCGTGGTGCTCGCTCCGTTGCTGCCCGAACTGCCACACGAATCGGCCAGCAAGAAGGTTGAGCCCAGTGAAACCGCCCAAGCCTTCATGCAGTGGCTGCAGCAAGGCCTGGCCCAGCGTCAGCTCAAGTACAACGAGTCGGGTGCACCAGTGCATTTCACGACCGAAGGCATGGCGCTGGTGTCGCCGTTGATTTTCAAGCTGTTCTGCCGTGAGGCCGAAGGCGAAACCGAAGCGGGTGCCGAGTCACGCGGCCTTCAAGTCCAGCGCGAGGTCATCAAAGCCGGTTGGCACGTCATGGGTCCGAACAAGGTCAACATTCTGCGGTACAGCGTGATCGGACGCGGCAACGCTGTCGTCGGCAAGCTCTCAGCCGTCGTTCTGGTCGAACCCGACCGCTGGGTGCTGCCGGTTCCGCCAGCCAATCAGGCGTTGAAACTGCTCTGATTGTCAACTTATCTCAAATGATGAACACGTTTGACACCACCTGCCAAATGTGCGGTAAAGTGCGGCCGTGCGTTCGGCGAGGTCGGACGGTGCCGGTAGGTTGAGCTTGTTTACTTCGTGCCTTCAAGGGCGTTTTTTTGATACCCTTGACATTCCACGATGTATATTATGTTAACTCATGTACAGCAAGGAAAAAACTTCAGCACGACCTGCTACTGCCGCGCCGACCGACCAAGTCACCATTGCCCTTTGGGTGCGTTGCCACGGATGCTGCGCGCAATGCGCTCAGCCTCAGTTGGCCGTCCGGCACGGTGTGCAAAATCGAGTGCGGTCAAACCCTGCTCGTTCTTGAGGCTCGCATCGGCGCCTGCGTCGAGCAGCTGCGCCACCACCTTTGCGTTGCCGTACATCGCGGCGAGCATGAGCGGGGTCGATCCATTGGGCGACGCGGCATCGATGTAGGCGTGGTGATCCAGCAGCAGTTGAACCACTGCTGGCGCCTGTTCACCTGGATGAGACGCGGCGTAGTGCAGCGGTGTCCAGCCGGGCTTGTTGACGTGGGCTTTTCTTTGAATCAAGGCCTCACATTGTGCAAGGCGCCCTTTCAACGCCGCCAACATCAGTGGGCTTTCGTCTTGTGCGGTCCGAGCCTCCACGTCCACTTCAGGACGTGACAGCAGAAATTCAACGACTTTCAGCGCGTCGAGACGCAAAGCGAGCACCAGCGGTGGGTCGGACTTTTCGTTGCGGGTGTTGAGGTCGAACCCCCGGTTGGCAAGGGTCTGAAGCGTGCGGGGCGAATCTGCGGCGATGGCACGAAAAAACTCGTCAAAAGAGTTGGCCCGCGCCAGCGGGATTACAGACCATATCAAGCCGCCCAGACCCAGCTGAAAACAGTGCCGCCTGGACAGCGTTTTGCCAGGGACAGGAACAAAAAGGCCCCGCTCACGGGGCCTCTTGTTGCGATCTGGATGGGTGCAATCAGTGACCATCCGCAGACTGTATCAGTCTTCGACAAACGCCTCTTCGCTCTTCTTTTTGATGGAGGGACTGAGCACCACCACCAACAGCAACACGGCAGCGGCCAGCAAGGACGCGGACAGCGGGCGGGTGACAAACACCGACCAGTCACCCCGCGACAACAGCAGGCTGCGGCGCAGGTTTTCTTCCATCATGGGGCCAAGAATCAAGCCCAGCAGCAAGGGCGCGGGTTCGCAGCCCAGCTTGATGAAGGTGTAGCCGATGAAACCAAAGATGGCCACCATCCAGATATCGAAGGTGTTGTTGTTGGTGGAGTAGACGCCGATGGCGCAGAACAACACGATGGCGGGGAAGAGCCAGCGGTAAGGCACGGTCAGCAGCTTGATCCAGATGCCGATCAGCGGCAGGTTCAAGATCACCAGCATCAGGTTGCCAATCCACATGGAGGCGATCAGACCCCAGAACAGCTCGGGGTTGCTGGTCATCACCTGCGGGCCGGGCTGGATGTTGTGGATGGTCATGGCGCCGACCATCAGCGCCATCACGGCATTGGGCGGAATACCCAGCGTCAGCAGCGGAATGAAGGAGGTCTGCGAACCGGCGTTGTTGGCCGCCTCAGGGGCAGCAACGCCACGGATGTTGCCTTCACCAAAGGGTACTTCACCGGGCTTGAGCTTGGTCTTCTTCTCAATGGTGTAGGCCGCGAAAGCCGACAACAAGGCACCACCGCCCGGCAGGATGCCCAAGGCCGAGCCCAATGCTGTGCCACGCAGGATGGCGGGGAACATGCGCTTGAAGTCGGTTGCGGTGGGGAAAATGCCTTCCACCTTGCCGGTGACAACGTCGCGCGTTTCGGGTGGGTGCGACAGGTTGTGGATGATCTCACCGTAGCCGAACACACCCATGGCAATCACGATGAAGCTGATGCCGTCGGTCAGTTCGGGAATGCCAAAGCTGTAGCGCGCCACACCAGAGTTCACGTCGGTGCCCACCAAGCCCAGCAGGAGGCCCAGGATGATCATGGCCACGGCCTTGATCAGCGAGCCCGAGGCCAGCACCACGGCACCGATGAGGCCCAGCACCATCAGCGAGAAATACTCGGCAGGGCCAAATTTGAAGGCCACTTCGGTCAGGGGCGGCGCGAAGGCGGCCAGGATCAGCGTGCCCACACACCCGGCAAAAAAGGAACCGATGCCGGCAGCTGCCAGCGCCGGGCCTGCCCTGCCTTTTTTGGCCATCTGGTGACCGTCGATCACCGTCACCACGGACGAAGCTTCACCCGGCAGGTTGACCAGGATGGCAGTGGTCGAGCCACCGTATTGCGCGCCGTAGTAAATACCAGCCAGCATGATGAGCGCCGCCACGGGGGGCAGTGCGTAGGTGGCGGGCAGCAACATCGCAATGGTTGCCACCGGGCCCACACCCGGCAACACGCCAATCAGCGTGCCCAGCAGGCAGCCGATGAAGGCGTAGATGAGGTTCTGGACGGTGAAGGCGACACCAAAACCCAGCGTGAGGTTGTTGATCAAATCCATCTGTGACTCTCCGGTCTTGTTGTTTTATCAATTGACCAGAAAAGCCGGCCAGACTGGGAACTGCAAGTTCAGCAGCTTGATGAAGGCCAGGTAGCTGCCGATGGCCAAGATGGTGGACAACACCAACAGTTCCTTGATGCTGACACGTTCACCGGCCTGACTGGCGATGAACACCAGCGCATAAATGGCAACGATCAGACCAAAAGAAGGAAAACCAATAAAAGGAAGGCCCACCAGCAAAGCGCCAAAGGCCAGGTTGGAAGACAGGACAAAAAAGAGCGGCTTCCAAGCCCACTTGCCAATCTTGTCGCCGTCGGGCGCCTTTGAGGCAAAAGACTGCAGGGAGATGACGGCACCCAAAATGGTCAGGATCACCCCCAGAATCAACGGGAAGTAGCCCGGTCCCATGCGCGATGCTTGGCCAATGGTGTAGTTGGTGGCACCAATCGCAAATCCGACCCCCACGGCGGCGAACATCAAACCGGAATAGAAGTCTTTCTGACTTTTTATAAGCACACGCGTCTCCTGCAATGGTTGAACCCGCTGATTTTGCGGGTCTTTGTGGGGGCACTGCATGTGGATTTCACCTACCTGTGCCCGTATTCGTCGCTCAAGGCGCTTGCACCCGATCAAAAAGCGACAGGAAATTGGCCGTTGTCGCTTCGGCGACCGATTCGACGGACAGGCCTTTGAGTTCCGCCACCTGTTTGGCAACCCAAGGCACGTAGGCCGGTGAATTGGTTTTGCCCCGGTATGGAACGGGCGCCAGGTAAGGGCTGTCGGTTTCGATCAGCAATCGGTCCATGGGCACAAAACCGACCACGTCACGCAGATCGGCCGCGCTCTTGAACGTGATGATGCCGGAGAAGGAAAGGTAAAAACCCAGGTCCAGCGCGGCGCGCGCCACCTCGGTCGTTTCGGTGAAGCAATGAAACACGCCCCGCGCAGCATCTGTCTGCCCCACACCGCCCTCCTCCCGCAGGATGGCCAGCGTATCGTCGCTGCTGCTGCGCGTGTGGATCACCAGCGGCAGGCCGGTTTGCCGTGCCGCCTGTATGTGCACACGGTAGCGTTCGCGCTGCCAGGCCATGTCGGCCACGCTGCGGCCATTCAAGCGGTAGTAGTCCAGCCCCGTCTCGCCAATGCCCACCACCTTGGGCAAGGCAGCCCGCTGCAGCAGGTCATCGAGGGTGGGTTCGCGCACACCTTCGTTGTCGGGATGTACACCCACGGTGGCCCAGAGGTGGGGGTGCTGCTCGGCAAGCGCGTGAACGTCGTCAAACTCTTCCAGCGTGGTGCAGATGCAAAGCGCACGCGTGACCTGGGCCTCGCGCATGGCGGTCAGCACTTCGGGCATGCGGTCTTTGAATTCGGGAAAATTCAGGTGGCAGTGGGAATCGGTGAACATGGTTGACTGCTCGCAGCAGGCGCGACGGCCCGCAGCGAGTGGAAATCAAACGGTTTGGGTCGAGCGGTCTGAGCCCAGGTGGGCACCGAGGATTTCCTCGATGCGCTTCTTGAGCAGCCCCGATTTCTCGTCGTTGGGAAACCGTATGCCTATGCCTTGGGTTCGGGCGCCTGTGGCGTGGGGTGGGGTGATCCAGGCCACCTTGCCGGCAATCGGGTAGCGGTGCGGGTCCTCGGGCAGGGTCAGCAACACGTACACGTCTTGCCCCAAGCGGTAACTTTTGGAGGACGGGACAAAAATGCCGCCCTCGGTGAAGATGGGGATGTAGGCCGCGTACAGCGCCGCCTTTTCCTTGATGGACAACTGGATGACGGTGGGCCGCACAAACGGCACCTCGCCACCTGCGTCCACCCCGTCGGTTGATGCACCATGGCCACCACCCGAAGCGGGATCGGGCGAATTCAGGGGCAGATCGGACGCGTTCATTCGCCGGAGTTTAAGCCTTGGTCAAGACGTCGCGTGCGCGCGCCGCCCACGCCTCGATCATCAGAGGCCCCTGAAATGGGTGTTCCACCGTGCGCGTGTTTTGCGCCAACTCGCGCGACCACTGTGCCAGCGCGCCCATGGGTGGCGGTTTGGGCAGGTAGCCTGCATCAAAAAAGCGTGGCGCACCACCGGCGGCAACCGCCATGAGGTCGTGACACAGCTTGTGCTGCACGTCCAGTTGCCGCGCGGGGCCCCAGTCGGCCATGGCGGCAAAGTCGCCCTTGGCCAAGGCACGCGGCAAGCGCTGCCACGTGTCGGCCGTGAGCCCAGCCTGCGCCCAGGCCAGGGCATCGTCAGGCCGGCCACCGGCTGCACTGAGCCAGACCCGCGCTTGGGCTGCGTCCCCGCCACAGGTGGCCTGCAGCCACGCGAGCGCATCGGCAGCGTCGGGCCAGGTGAGTGCGTGGCTCTGGCATCGGCTGCGGACGGTGGGCAACAGCTGGTGGGCGGCCTCGGTGGCCAGCACAAAACGCACCGCACCGGCGGGCTCCTCCAGCGTCTTGAGCAGCGTGTTGGCCGCCTCTGGGTTCATGCGCTCGGCGGGGTAGATGAGCACCACCTTGGTGGTGCCGCGTGACCGCGTGAACTGCGTGAACGCCACCGCCTGACGCGCCGCCTCCACGCGGATCATGCGGCTGGCCTTGATCTCTTTTTTGTCGATCTTGTCCTGGGTCTTTTCGTCCAGCGGCCAGCCCAGTTCCATGGACAGGGTTTCGGGCATCAGCACACACAGGTCGGCGTGGGTGCGCACGGCGATGGCGTGGCAGCTCTCGCACTGGCCGCAGGCGCCATCTGCGGTGGCATGCTCACAAAGCCATGCAGCGGCCAAGGCCAGCGCCAACGGGTACTGTCCCAGGCCTGAAGGCCCGGTCAGCAGCAATGCATGGCCACGCTGCTGCAGCAAGGCCCGCAGCTGCTTTTGTTGCCACGGGGGCACGCCGGGGGCGCTCATGGGGCCTGCTCCTGCCACCAGGGCCGGGTTCTGCAGGCGTCCAACACCGCTTCACGCACCGTTTCCAGCGTGCCCTGGGCGTCAACCCGGGCAAACCGGCCAGGGTCTTTGGACAACCTGTCGGCGTAGCCGGCCGCCACACGGCGGAAAAATGCCACCGGCTGGGCTTCGAATTTGTCGGGCACACGGGCGCCCGCCAGCCGCTCTGCGGCAATGGCCGGGTCGAGATCGAACCACAAGGTGAGGTCTGGCTGGCGTACACCGCCATGGGGCAGCGCCTGCACCCAGTGCTCCAGTGTGGCCAGCGTGTTCAGGTCGAAACCACGGCCGTGGCCCTGGTAGGCAAATGTGGCGTCGGTGAAACGGTCGCACAGCACCACCTCGCCCCGGGCAAGGGCCGGCTCGATCACCTGCTGCAGGTGGTCGCGGCGGGCGGCAAACATGAGCAAGGCCTCGCACAAGGGGTCCATGGCGTCGTGCAACAGCAAGGCACGCAGCTTTTCGGCCAATGGGGTGCCGCCTGGCTCGCGCGTGAGGACGACGGTGCGCCCCTGGGCACGAAGGGCGCTGGCCAGGGCTTCGATGTGGGTGGACTTGCCGGCACCGTCTATGCCTTCGAAGCTGATGAAAATTCCTGAAGATGGCATGGTGTTCAGCGCTTGAGCTGGTACTGCCGCACGGCGCGGTTGTGGTCGTCGAGTGTGGCGCTGAATTGGCTGCTGCCATCGCCGCGCGCCACAAAATACAAGGCCTGGCTGGCCGCGGGCTGCACTGCCGCCAGCAACGCCGCCTTGCCCGGCATGGCAATCGGCGTAGGGGGCAGGCCGCTGCGGGTGTAGCTGTTGTAGGGGGTGTCGGCCTGCAAGTCGCGTTTGCGCAGGTTGCCGTCAAACCGCTCACCCAAGCCGTAGATGACCGTTGGGTCGGTTTGCAAGCGCATGCCGATGCGCAGGCGGTTGATGAACACGGCGGCCACTTGGCCACGATCGGCCGCCTGGCCGGTTTCTTTCTCGACGATGCTGGCCAGAATCAAGGCCTCGTCGGCATTTTTCAGCGGCAATCCGGGCTGGCGTTGTGCCCAGGCAGCGTCAAGTTGCTGCTGCATGGCCTGCGCGGCCTGGCGCAACACGACCGAGGCCGGTGAACGCTTGGCGTAGCGGTAGGTGTCGGGGAAAAAGCGCCCCTCGGGATGGCGGCCGGCGTAACCCAGCTGCACCATGAGCTCTGACGGCGACTTGCGGCCGATGTCGTCTTCCAGGTGCTCGGCCGCGCGCAAGGCGGCCAGCACCTGGCGAAAGGTCCAGCCTTCCACCAGCGTCACCTGCCGCAGCGCCTGGTCACCACGCACCAGTTTGTCGAGCACACTTTGTGGCGTGGCGCCGGCCTCCAACTCGTAACTGCCCGCCTTGATGCGGCGCGACTCGCCCGAGGCACGAAAACCGAGGTGCAGCAGCCAGGCAGGCGTGTCCACGCCCGCGGCCACCAGGGCTTCGGCCACACCCCGTGCCGAGGCGCCGGCCGGCACGGTCACGTCCACCACGGTCTGCCCGGCCAGCGGGCGCAAGGGCAATGGCCGTTGCCACCACCAGGCACCCGCTGCCGCCGCCAGCACCGCCCCCAACAACCCGGCCAGCAAAAGCCTTTTCAACACTCTGAGCACGGTCCTTGCGCCTTTGGGAAAATGGTCCAACCTAAATCATATAAGAGGCCCATTGCATGACCACCGACCGCCCCGCCCTTGCTCCTTTTGACGCCAGCACCCTTGCCGGTGCGGTGCGGCTGCCACAACTGGGCGTGATCCGGGTGGTGGGGGAAGACGCAGCCAGCTTTCTGCATGGCCAACTGACGCAGGATTTCTCGCTGATGGGCCTGTCGCAGGCACGGCTGGCCGCGTTCTGCTCGGCCAAGGGCCGCATGTTGGCCAGCTTTGTGGGCATCAAACGCAGCCACCAGGAAATCTGGCTGGTGTGCGCGCAGGATGTGCTGGCACCCACGCTCAAGCGTTTGTCCATGTTTGTGCTGCGCGCCAAGGCCAAGCTCAGCGACGCGAGCGGCGAGATTGCGCTGTATGGCTTGGTGGGCGATGGCCAAGGCTGGCCGGCCTCCACCTGGGCCAAGACCGATCAGGGCGAGGTGTCGCTGGTGCGTTTGCCCGACGCGCAAGGCCGCGCCCGCGCGCTGTGGCTGGCACCGGCGGGTGTTGTGCCTGACCTGCCGGCGCTGGACGCCAGCCTGTGGCAATGGCTGGACGTGCACAGCGGCGTGGCCACCGTCAGCGCCCCGGTGGTGGAAGCCTTTGTGCCACAAATGCTGAACTACGAGTCGGTGGACGGCGTGAACTTCAAAAAGGGCTGCTACCCCGGGCAAGAGGTGGTGGCGCGTAGCCAGTTCCGGGGCACGCTCAAGCGGCGGGCTTACCTGGCGCACGGCGAGGCCCCCATGGCGGTGGGCGACAACGTGTTCCACGCCAGCGATGCCGAACAACCCACCGGCACGGTGGTGGCGGTGGCCGCGCACCCGGTGGCGGGTTGTGATGCCATCGTCTCCATGCAAATCAGCTCGGCCGATGGTGGCCGCCTGACCGTCGGTGCCGCCGATGGCACCACCCTGACACTGCTGCCCCTGCCCTACCCGCTGCGCGACGACATCTGAACCCACCGCATGTGCCTGATCGCTTTTGCCATTGGTGCGGTGCCTGGGCATCCGCTGTTGGTCGCCGCCAACCGCGATGAGCACCTGGACCGCCCCACCCTGCCGCTGCACGCCTGGCAGCTGGACAACGGCACACCGGTGGTGGCGGGGCGCGACCAGCACGCGGGCGGCACCTGGTTGGGCGTGACGCCCCAGGGACGCGTCGCCATGCTGACCAATGTGCGGGAGGCCAGTGTGCCTAACGCACCACAAAGCCGTGGCGAATTGGTCACGCGCTGGCTGCAAGGCGACACCGACTGGCAGGCGTTTGCCCACGGCGTGCAAGCCGATCTGTACAGCGGCTTCAACCTGGTGTTGGGCGATTTGGCACGCGGCGAATGGGCCTGGATCAGCAACCGCCGGCACGGCGCGGGCGACGCGATCACCCTGGGCAGCGTGGTGGGGCGGTCTTTGGCGACCGGGATTTATGGCCTGTCCAATGCCGCACTGGACACACCCTGGCCCAAGACGGTCCGCCTCAAACGGGCTATGCAATCGGTGGTGGACCAGAGCACATCTGCATTGACATGCGAGTGGCGCAAGCCGTTGCTGTCGGCGTTGCTGGACCGCCGTCAAGCAGCCGCCGAATTGCTACCCACCACCGGCGCACCCCGGGTGTGGGAACAGGCCTTGTCCAGCCCCTTCGTGGACTTTGCCGAGCGGCGCTACGGCACCCGCAGCAGCCTGCTGGTGTGTGCATCTGCCGACGAAGTGCAGATGGAGGAATGGACCCACGAACGCACCGCGCCGCCCGAGGCGGCCACCGAGGCCAGCCGCTGGCCGCTGGCCCGCAGCACCTACAGGCGCATGTGCATTTCGATGTGCGGGATGCCGGCTTCCTCGAACGGCTCGCCGTTGACGGTGTAACCCAGGCGCGCGTAAAACGGTTCGGCGCTGCGCTGCGCATGCAGCACCACCTCGTGTTCGCCGCGTTTGCGGGCCGCGTCCATGAGGGCGAACAACACCTCGCGGCCCACGCCCGCACCACGCATCACGCGCTTGACTGCCATGCGCCCCACCTTCACCACACCGGCTCGGCCCGCGGCCGCGTACGGCAGGTAGCGCCCGGTGGCCAGGGGCATGCCCAAACGGTTGTAGGCCACGGCGTGCACCGCGTCGGCGTCGGCCGCATCCCACTCCAGTTCTTTGGGGATTTTCTGTTCCTCGACGAACACCTCGTTGCGGACCTGGCCTGCGTCCTGGCCCAACTCGGCCCAGGTGCCCACTTTCATTTCCACCATGGGCTCACCGGCCTCCAGCGCCATGAAGGCCTTGCGCAAGGCCTCGGGCACGGGGCGCGAGGTCTGGCTGATGGGGTCCGCGAAGACGTAGATGATTTCCGACGAAATCAGGTGCTTGTCGCCGTGGAAGATGGCGCCGATGAACTGGATCGACGAGTTGCCGATGCGCTCGCAACGCAGGGCCACGTCGATGAGGTCGTCCATCTGGGCCGAGGCGTTGAACTCCACCGTGGCCTTCTTCACATACAACTCGCCGCCCAGGCGGGCAAACACCTCTTCCATGGGCAAGGCCAGGGCGCGCCAGTACTCGGTGATGGCGGTGTCGAAATACATCAGATAGTGCGCGTTGAACACAATCTTCTGCATGTCCACCTCGGCCCAGCGCACGCGCAGGCGGTGGAAAAAGCGGAAATCGGAACGTTTCATGGACAATTGCGGGTTAGGGCCTGTTCACACTGCTTTTCCAAGTGCGAACGGGGTGAAAACAGCGCCAATCTAGGCGCACGACGACGGCCAGACTGGGCGTCTGGCCTAGGAGAGCAACGACGGGTGGCGCTGTTTTCACCCCGTTCCCTTCGGGTTGCGGCCAAAAAAGCCATGCGCGGCGTTGCGAAGCCTTGCCGGGGGCATACCCCGGCGGCGTTGCGAAGCCTTGCCGGGGGCATACCCCGGCGGCGTTTCGCGCCTTGCGCATGGCTTTTTTGACTCGCAACGCATCTCGGAAAAGCAGTGTGAACAGGCCCAATCTTAAAAGTAGCGAATTATGTTGCCCCACCAGCTCGAACTGTTGTCCCCCGCGCGCACCGCCGACATCGGCATTGAAGCGATCCACCATGGCGCCGATGCCGTCTACATCGGCGGCCCGTCGTTTGGTGCGCGCACCAGCGCCGACAACTCGCTGGCCGACATCGCCCGCCTGGTCAAGGAAGCCCACCGCTTCCACAGCCGCATCTTCGTCACGGTCAACACCATCCTGCGCGACGACGAGCTGGAGCCCGCGCGTCAGCTCATCCACCAGCTCTACGACGCCGGCGTGGACGCCCTCATCGTGCAGGACATGGGCCTGCTGGAGCTGGACCTGCCGCCCATCCAGCTGCACGCCAGCACCCAGTGCGACATCCGCACGCCTGAAAAGGCCCGTTTTCTGCAAGACGCGGGCCTCACCCACCTGGTGCTGGCGCGCGAACTGACGCTGCAGCAGATCGCCGCCATCCGCGCCGCCACCGACGCCAATCGCACCATCATTGAATACTTCATCCACGGCGCCTTGTGTGTGGCCTACAGCGGCCAGTGTTTTATCAGCCACGCCCACACCGGGCGCAGTGCCAACCGGGGCGACTGCTCGCAGGCCTGTCGCCTGCCCTATGAGGTGAAGGACAGCCAGGGCCGCATCGTGGCGCACGACAAACACGTGCTGTCCATGAAGGACAACAACCAGAGCGACAACCTGCGCGCCCTGATCGATGCCGGGGTGCGCTGCTTCAAGATCGAGGGCCGCTACAAAGACCTCGCCTACGTCAAGAACATCACCGCGCACTACCGCAAGCTGTTCGACGAGATTCTGGAAGAGCGCCCCGAGTTGGCCCGCGCCAGCAGCGGCCACACCACCTTCAGCTTCACGCCCGACCCCGACCAGAACTTCAACCGCGAGTTCACCGACTACTTCACCAACGGCCGCAAGGACGACATCGGCGCCTTTGACACGCCCAAGAACCCGGGCCGATCGATTGGCTGGGTGACGCGCGTGGCGGCCGACCATGTGGAAATCGAGACCGAGAGCCCCGAGACCGTGCTGCACAACGGCGACGGCCTGTGCTACCTCGACCTGCAGAAAGAGCTGGTGGGCCTGCAAACCAACCGCTGCGAACCGGTGGTGGGCGCCATCGGTCGCTGGAAGGTGTTCCCCAAAGACCCGATGGCCGGTTTCAAGGACTTGCGCAAAGGCACCCAGGTCAACCGCAACCGCGACATGAACTGGGTGCGCACGCTGGAGAAAAAGTCGTCTGACCGGCGCATTGGCGTCTGGCCGCGCCTGAGCGAAACGGCAACGGGCCTGCAACTACAACTCACCGACGAAGACGGCCACAGCGCCAGCGCCACCTTGGCGCTTGAGTGGCAGGCGCCGAAAGACGCCGCTCAGGCCGAAGCGAAACTGCGCGAAAGCCTGGGCCGGCTGGGCGACACCGAATTCGAACCCATCGAAACCCAACTCGCTTTGCCCCGCCCCTGGTTTGTGCCCGCCTCGCAACTCAACGCGCTGCGGCGCGAAGCGGTGGCGGCGTTGCAGCAGGCCCGGCTCGACGCCCTGCCCCGCCTGGTGCGCTCACCCGCCGCCGAGCCGCCCACGCCCTACCCCGAAGACACGCTCAGCTACCTGGCGAACGTGTTCAACCAGAAGGCGCGCGACTTCTACGCCAAACACGGCGTCAAGGTGATCGCGGCGGCCTACGAAAGCCATGAGGAAGAAGGCGAAGTCAGCCTCATGATCACCAAACACTGCGTGCGCTTCAGTTTGAGCCTGTGCCCCAAACAGGCCAAGGGCGTCACCGGCGTGCAAGGCACGGTGCGCGCCGAGCCGCTGCAATTGATCAACGGCAAGGAAAAGCTCACCCTGCGTTTTGACTGCAAGCCGTGCGAAATGCACGTGGTGGGCAAGATCAAGCGTTCGGTGTTGAACGCCGCCGCCGAACGCCCGCTGACCTTCTACCGCACCCGGCCCTCGGCGACGCCGGTGCACTGAGCTGGATCAGGTGGCCGCAGGCTTGGCGCGAAGCGCCCCGAGCGCCTTGACGAGCAACACCGCCAGCGCGCCGGCCACGATCCCCACCACCGCGTCGAACAAGGTCGGGGCCATCCAGGCCAGGCCGGTTCCCACGGCCGCTGTGGCCGCCTCGCTGGCGTGGTGCAGAAACGGCAGGCCATGCGACAAGATGCCGCCACCGACCAAAAACATCGCAGCAGTGCCGGCCACCGACAGCGCCTTCATGAGCCAGGGCGCCACACGCAGAATGCCACGTCCCACAAGCTGCGCGGCGCTCGATGTGGACCGGCTCAGGTGCAGTCCCGCATCGTCGAGTTTGACGATGCCGGCCACCAGGCCGTAGACGCCCACGGTCATGATGATGGCAATGCCCACCAGCACCGCGACGCGCGTGCCAAAGGGGGCGTTGGCGACCGTGCCCAGGGTGATGGCAATGATCTCGGCCGAGAGGATGAAGTCGGTTCGCACCGCACCTTTGACCTTCTCGCGCTCGAAAGCGACCATGTCCACTTTCTCGTCGGCCAGCGCGGTCACCAGTTCGGCTTTGCGCTGGCTGTCGTCCTCAGCCCGGTGCAGGAACTTGTGCGCCAACTTTTCAAAGCCCTCAAAACACAGAAACGCGCCTCCCAGCATCAGCAGTGGCGTTACCAGCCAGGGCACAAATGCGCTGATCAACAGTGCCGCCGGCACCAGGATCGCCTTGTTCAACATGGAGCCCTTGGCCACCGCCCAGACCACCGGCAACTCGCGGTCCGCATTCACGCCAGTGACCTGTTGGGCATTGAGCGCCAGGTCATCGCCCAACACACCGGCCGTTTTTTTGGTGGCAACTTTGGTGAGGACCGCGACGTCGTCCAGTACGCTGGCGATGTCGTCAATGAGTGCGAGCAAGCTGCTGGCCATGGGAGCTTTCCTGAGAGGTTTAGCGCGGCGGCCGGAACACCCAGTACCGCGCGGACACAAAATTGAACACCATGCCCACCGCCGACCCCAAGGCCAGCGCCAGCACAGGATATGCCTGCACCAGCGGCCACCACTGGTAGGTGGCCACCGACACCGTGTAGTTGGCCACACCGCCACCGGCCATGGCCAGCAGATAGTGTGACCATTCGCGCCAAGTGGGCGGGACCGACATGCCCGCAGCAAACGTGAGCCGGCGGTTGAAAGCCCAGGTGAAGCTGGCCGCCGCCACAAACGAGAACCCGCGCGCCCACACAAACGGCAGGCCCAGCGCCATCAACGCATACAAAACGGCGGTGTCCACCCCAAGGCCCAGCACACCGGCCACGCCAAACCGCAACAACTGGGTGCGCAGCGGCCGTGGTGGTGGGGCCTCAAACACCAATGGCAGCCTCTGCCGTTGGCCAGTCCAGCGCAAACCAGGCGTCGCCCATGGGCGCGCCGTCGGGCAAGCGCTCGGGTTGTGCGCCCAGGTGGGTCATCTCACCCCACCCACTTGCGCGCGTTGCGCCAGATGCGCATCCACGGGCTGAGCTGTGATGGGTCGCCGTTGGTCCAGCCCATCTGGATGTTGCGGAACACCCGCTCGGGGTGGGGCATCATGGCGGTGAAGCGTCCGTCCGGCGTGGTGACCGCCGTCAGACCCGACGGGCTGCCGTTGGGGTTGAACGGGTACTGTTCGGTGGCGGCGCCTGTGTTGTCCACAAAACGCATGGCGGCAACGGCCTGTGCCGGGTTACCTCGGTGCTTGAAGTTGGCAAAACCTTCCCCGTGCGCCACCGCGATGGGCAACCGGCTACCGGCCATGCCTTGCAGGAACAGGCTGGGCGAGGCCAGCACTTCGACCATCGACAGCCGCGCCTCGAAGCGCTCGCTCTGGTTGGTGGTGAAGCGCGGCCAGGCCTCGGCGCCGGGGATGATGTCGGCCAGTTCGGCAAACATCTGGCAGCCGTTGCACACGCCCAGACCAAAGGTGTCGGCGCGGCCAAAGAAGGCCTGGAACTGCTCGGACAACACCGGGTTGAACGTGATGGAGCGGGCCCAGCCGATGCCGGCACCCAGCGTGTCACCGTAGCTGAAACCACCGCAGGCCACCACGCCCTTGAAGTCGGCCAGCTGGGCGCGGCCCGACTGCAGGTCGGTCATGTGCACGTCGTAAGCCTCGAAACCGGCCTGGGTGAAGGCGTAAGCCATCTCCACGTGCGAGTTCACGCCCTGCTCGCGCAGGATGGCGACCTTCGGCTTGCTCAAGCCAAGGTACGGGGCAGCCACGTTGTCGGTCGGATCGAACGTCAGGGCCACGTGCAGGCCCGGATCGGCCGGCTGGCCGGCCGCCGCGTGTTCGCTGTCGGCGCAGGCGGGGTTGTCGCGCTGCTGGGTGATCTTCCAGCTCACGCTGTCCCAGACCTGTTGCAGATCGGACAGGCTGGCGCTGAACACGGCCTTGGTGTCGCGCCAGACCTGCAGTTGGCCCTTGCCCACATCGATGGACGACGACGCCGGGCGGGTTTTGCCGATGAAGTGGCTGTGTTTGCTCAGGCCGTGCTCGCGCAGGGTCTGCATGACGGCGTTGCGCTCGGCGGTGCGCACCTGCAGCACCACGCCCAGTTCTTCGTTGAACAAGGCCTTGAGGGTGAGTTCCTCGCGCCGGGCGCTGACCTGCTGCGCCCAGTTTTTTGCGTCACCACTGTCCATGCGGCTGTCGGAAATGCCATCGCCTTCGGTGACCAGCATGTCCACGTTCAGCGACACGCCCACCTGGCCGGCAAAGGCCATCTCGGCCACGGCGGCCAGCAGGCCTCCGTCGGAGCGGTCGTGGTAGGCCAGGATCTGGCCCTGGGCGCGCAGGGCGTTGACGGCGTTGACCAGGTTGATCAGATCCTGCGGGCTGTCCAGATCGGGCACTTCGTTGCCCGGCTGGTCCAGTGTCAGGCCCAGCACGCTGCCGCCCATGCGGTTTCGGCCCTTGCCCAAGTCCACCAGCACCAGCGTGGTGTCGTCAGTGTCGCGGTTGAGCTGTGGCGTGAGCGTGCCACGCACGTCGGCCAGGGTGGCAAAGGCGGTGACGATGAGGCTCACCGGCGAGGTGACCTTCTTCTTTTCACCGTCGGCCGTCCATTGCGTGCGCATGGACAGGCTGTCCTTGCCCACGGGCACCGACACATTCAACGCCGGGCACAGCTCCATGCCGATGGCCTTGACGGTCGCGTACAGGTCGGCGTCTTCACCGGGCTCGCCGCAGGCGGCCATCCAGTTGGCGCTGAGCTTGACGCGCGGCAATTCGATGGGCGCGGCCAACAGGTTGGTGATGGCTTCGGCCACGGCCATGCGGCCCGACGCGGCGGCGTCGATGGCGGCCAGCGGGGTGCGTTCGCCCATGCTCATGGCCTCACCCGCGAAGCCAACGTAGTCGGCCAGGGTCACGGCGCAATCGGCCACCGGCACCTGCCAGGGGCCGACCATCTGATCGCGGTGGGTCAGGCCACCCACAGTGCGGTCGCCGATGGTGACGAGGAAACGCTTGGAGGCCACGGTGGGGTGGCTCAGCACGTCGATGACGGCCTTTTCCAGCGACACGCCCGTCAGGTCCATGGGCTGGAACTGGCGCAACACGGTGGTGACATCGCGGTGCATCTTGGGTGGTTTGCCCAAGAGAACATCCATGGGCATATCGACGGGCGATTCGTGGCCCTCGTCCACCAGCGACAGGTGCCGTTCCTCGGTGGCCACGCCAACGACCGAGAAGGGGCAGCGTTCACGCTCGCAGAAGGCCTTGAACTGCTCCAGCGACTCGGGCGCGATGGCCAGCACGTAGCGTTCTTGGCTCTCGTTGCACCAGATTTCCTTGGGTGCCAGGCCACTCTCTTCCAGCGGCACGGCGCGCAGGTCGAAGCGGGCGCCACGGCCGGCGTCGTTCACCAGCTCGGGGAAGGCGTTGGACAGGCCGCCCGCACCCACGTCGTGGATGAAAAGCACCGGGTTCTTCTCGCCCTGCGCCCAGCAGTGGTTGATGACCTCCTGCGCGCGGCGCTCGATCTCGGGGTTGCCGCGCTGCACGGAGTCGAAGTCCAGCGACGCGGCGTTGGTGCCGGTGGCCATGGAGCTGGCGGCGCCGCCGCCCATGCCGATCTTCATTCCCGGGCCGCCGAGCTGGATCAGCAGCGTGCCGGCGGGGAAATCGATCTTCTTGGTTTGCGTGGCATCGATCTGGCCCAGGCCGCCCGCGATCATGATGGGCTTGTGGTAGCCGCGCGTCACGCCGCCCACGTCCTGTTCGTATTCGCGGAAATAGCCCAGCAGGTTGGGCCGGCCAAATTCGTTGTTGAAGGCCGCACCACCCAGCGGGCCCTCGGTCATGATCTGCAGCGGGCTGGCAATGTGTTCCGGCTTGCCGCCGGCTTGGTCGCTCATGCCCCCCCACAGTTTGGACACGGTGAAGCCGGTCAGGCCAGCCTTCGGCTTGGAGCCGCGGCCGGTGGCACCCTCGTCGCGGATTTCGCCGCCCGCGCCGGTGGAAGCGCCGGGGAAAGGCGAGATCGCGGTCGGATGGTTGTGCGTTTCCACCTTCATCAGGATGTGGTGGGTGGCGGCCTCCGCCTGATAGGCAGGCGAAGCGTTGCCGCCGGCCTTGGCCACGAAGCGTTCCAACTGGTGGCCTTCCATGATGGAAGCGTTGTCCGAGTACGCCACGATGGTGTGCTGCGGGCTGGTCTGGTGGGTGTGTCGGATCATGCCGAACAGGCTTTTGTCCTGTGCCACACCGTCGATGGTGAACTGCGCGTTGAAAATTTTGTGGCGGCAGTGTTCGCTGTTGGCCTGCGCAAACATCATCAGCTCGACGTCGGTCGGGTTGCGCTTCAAGCCGTTGAAGGCGTTCACCAGGTAGTCGATCTCATCGTCGGCCAGCGCCAAACCCCAGTCGGTGTTGGCCTTCTCGAGCGCCGCGCGACCGCCAGCCAGGACGTCCACGTGCTCCATCGGGGCAGGGTGCAGTTCCGTGAACAGGGCTTCAGCCTGGCTGCGTTCGGTGCTCACGGCCTCGGTCATGCGGTCGTGCAGCAGGTCGGCCACCGCCCGCAGTTGATCGTCCGACAGTGCCGCTTTGCCCAGCAGCCCGCTCTTGAGGCCAAGCCGGAACTCGACCAGGCGTTCAACGCGGTGCAGCGCGAGGCCACAGTTGTGCGCAATGTCGGTGGCTTTGGAGGCCCACGGTGACACCGTGCCCAAACGTGGCATCACCACAAGTGCCGGTGCGCTGGCCTTCTCCAGCGCCAGGTGTGCAGCACTTGCCGGCTCGCCGTAGGTCAACAGCTGCGTCAGGCGATCCTCGGTGGCGGTGTCGGGCGCGGTATCGAAGGACGCCAAGTGCACAAAACGCGCACTCAGGCCGGTGATCTTGTCGGACACCGCTTGCAGGCGCGGCAGGAGTTGTTGGACTTTGAAGTCGCTGACGGCATTGCCGCCGTCAAAAAAGCGCAGGTGCAGGGTCACAGTGGGTGGCCTTGGGGGCTGAGGGGCGCGGGGTGCACCCGTGGATGGGTGGAAACCCGCAATTTTACCTGCGCGATCCGCCGCCGCCGCCGTGTTGGGCCTGGGCAAGGAGGTCTGCCCTGGCCCGTCAAGGCAAGGCTCAGTAGGTCTGGCTTTTGCTCAATGCGTGCGCCAGCTG
Organism: Hydrogenophaga atypica; assembly: GCF_042665215.1. Taxonomy (NCBI): domain Bacteria; kingdom Pseudomonadati; phylum Pseudomonadota; class Betaproteobacteria; order Burkholderiales; family Comamonadaceae; genus Hydrogenophaga; species Hydrogenophaga atypica. The sequence continues at coordinate 10,444 of NZ_JBHTCA010000014.1, read as the reverse complement.
GGCCATCGCCTGGGTGGGCACATAGCCTGCGTAATTGGCGTTTTGTGCGCAGTGGTTGTTGTCGCTGCTGTACCTGCGCTTTTTGCCTGCTTCCGTGATTTCCAGCACGTAGACGGGGCTGCTTTCGTTGCAGTGCAGGTTGCCGTGGTTGGGCGCCAGGCCATGGATCATGGCCTTGACGTCGTCACCGGCCACCGACATGTCGGTCTGGTAGGCCACCTTGCGGCGGTTGAAGTTGGCGTTCAGGTCGTCATAGACCACCAACCGCACGTCGGCATGGAACCCGTTCCACAACGACGCCAGTCGCTCAGACTCGTTGGCGGCGACCTGCGAGCTGCAAGCCACCAACTGCTGCCCCAACACCACCGCTGCGGCCAACACCACGATTGAACGGACCTTGAACATGTTTCTTCTCCCTGTGTGGACGCTTGTTGTGGTGCCTGCCGTATGGACAGACCCTGCGTCTCATGGGGAAGAATTACACCATCGAAGGGCGATAAAAGTTAAATAAATAAGTCAACATTTTGTCAAACGAGTCAATTGCCCTGCCCTCGAATCCCATCGCAGCGGGCGGGGCGTGGGCATCTGGCCGCCGCCAGGCAGCCGGCAATGTCAACTGCGATAATTGCCGCCCATGAACATCACTTACAAGGACGCGGCCGGTGTGGCCGGCATGCGCTTGGCCGGCCGACTGGCCGCCGAGGTGCTGGACCACCTGACGCCGCTCATCGTGCCCGGCATCACGACCAAGGAGATCGACCGCCTGGCGGCCGAGGTCATGAAACAGCAGGGTTCGGTGTCGGCGACCATCGGCTACCAGCCGGGTGGTTACCCTCCCTACCCCGCCCACCTGTGCACGTCGGTCAACCACGTGGTCTGCCACGGCATCCCCAACGACAAGCCGCTGAAAAAGGGCGACATCGTCAACGTCGACGTGACCGTCATCAAGGACGGCTGGTACGGCGACACCAGCCGCATGTTTCTGGTGGGAGAGTGCTCCATAGCGGCCAAGCGTTTGTGCCAGATGACGTTTGACGCCATGTGGAAAGGCATTGACATGGTGCGCCCCGGCATCCGTTTGGGCGACATCGGCCACGCCATCCAGACCTTTGCCGAAGGCAACGGTTTTTCCGTGGTGCGGGAGTTCTGTGGCCACGGCATCGGCCAGAACTTTCACGAAGACCCGCAGGTGCTGCATTACGGCCGCCCCGGCACGGGTGTGGAGCTGGTGCCGGGCATGACCTTCACCATCGAACCCATGATCAACCTGGGCCGGCGTGAAGTGAAGGAACTGGGCAACGACGGCTGGACCATCATCACCAAAGACCGCTCTTTGTCTGCCCAATGGGAACACACCGTGCTGGTGACAGACAGTGGCTACGAGGTCATGACCTTGTCGGCAGGCTGCCCCGCGCCACCCGCCTTCGTGGTCAACGGCCCCAAAACACTGGCCTGACAGCGCCCCCATGTCCGAGGTGGTCACCGACACCGATTTCGCGGCCCTGCGCCAGAGCTACAAGCAGGACAAGGCCGCCCTGTTCGAGCGGCTGGCCCACAGCGGCAGCAGCACACGTGGTGTGCACACGGCCTTGCATGCACTCGCACGCCTGACCGACGAGTCCTTGGCCCGCCTCTGGGCGCGGGCCGGCTTTGGCCCCGACTTCTGCCTGGTGGCCGTGGGAGGCTATGGACGCTGTGAACTGTTTCCCTACTCCGATGTGGATGTGCTGCTGCTGTTGCCAGACAGCGCCAGTCCTGAGACCGACGCCACACTGAAAACGCGCATCGAAGCGTTCATCGGCAGTTGCTGGGATTTGGGTCTGGACATCGGTTCCAGCGTGCGCTCTGTGGCCGACTGCGTGGCCGAAGCCAGCAAAGACGTCACGGTGTTGACCTCCCTGCTGGAATGCCGGCTCATCGTGGGCCAGCGGGTGCGTTTTGCCGCTTTGTCCCAAGCCCTGGCCGAGTCCATGGACCCCAAGGCCTTTTTTGTGGCGAAACAGCTGGAAATGCGCCAGCGCCACCAGAAGTTCGAGAACACGCCCTACGCGCTGGAACCCAATTGCAAAGAGTCGCCCGGCGGCCTGCGCGACCTGCAAATCATCCTGTGGGTGGCGAAGGCGGCCGGCCTGGGCCGCAGCTGGGACGAACTGGCCCGCAAGGGCCTGGCCACACCGCTGGAGGCGCGCCAGATCAAGGCCAATGAAGCCTTGCTGAGCCTCATCCGAGCGCGCCTGCACCTCATTGCCCACCGGCGAGAAGACCGGCTGGTGTTCGACCTGCAGACGGCGGTGGCCGACTCGTTTGGCCTCAAGCCGCAGGCTCCGGCCGAAGGCAGCGCCAGCGCGCGGGGTGCACGCCGCGCCAGCGAGGCCTTGATGCGGCGTTACTACTGGGCCGCCAAAGCGGTCAGCCAGCTCAACCAGATCCTGTTGCTCAACATCGAGGAACGGCTGTCCAGCGACGAGGCGCGGCCGACCGCGTTGCGCCCCATCAACGAGCGCTTTTTTGACCGTGGCGGCATGCTGGAGGTGGCCAGCGACCACCTGTATGTGCAGCAACCGCACGCCATTCTGGAAACCTTTTTGCTCTACCAGACCACGGTGGGCATCAAGGGTCTGTCGGCCCGCACCCTGCGCGCGCTCTACAACGCCCGGCCGGTGATGAACGCGAAGTTTCGCACCGACCCGGTCAACCGCGCCACCTTCCGCCGCATCCTGATGGAACCCGAGGGCATCACCCACGCCATGCGGCTGATGAACCAGACCTCGGTGCTGGGCCGCTACCTCTGGGTGTTCCGCCACATCGTGGGCCAGATGCAGCACGACCTGTTCCACGTCTACACCGTGGACCAGCACATCCTGATGGTGTTGCGCAACGTGCGCCGCTTCTTCATCGCCGAACACTCGCACGAGTACCCGTTTTGCTCGCAGCTGGCCGCCGGCTGGGACAAGCCCTGGATTCTGTACATCGCCGCCCTGTTCCACGACATCGCCAAAGGCCGTGGCGGCGATCACTCCGACCTCGGCGCCAAGGACGTGCGCGTGTTCTGCCGCCAGCACGACATCGCCAAGGAGGACGCCGAGTTGGTGGCGTTTTTGGTGCAGGAGCACCTGAGCATGAGCCAGATCGCCCAAAAGGCCGATCTCAGCGACCCCGAGGTGATCGCCGCGTTCGCGCAGCGCGTGGGCAACGAGCGGCGCCTGACCGCGCTCTACCTGCTGACCGTCGCCGACATCCGTGGCACCTCCCCCAAGGTCTGGAACGCCTGGAAGGCGCGCCTGCTGGAGGACCTGTACCGCTACACCCTGCGTGCCCTGGGCGGGCGCGCACCGGACCCCGATGCGGTGATCGAAGCCCGCAAACGCGATGCCCTGACCCTGCTGGCGCTGCACGCCCTGCCCCACATGGCCCACAAGGCCTTGTGGGAGCAGCTCGATGTGAGCTACTTCATGCGCCACGACGCCAGCGACATCGCCTGGCACACGCGCCAGGTGTCGCGCGAGCTCTCGCGCCAGCCCGACCAGCCCTTCACCGGCACCGTGGTGCGGGCGCGCATCTCCCCGGATGGCGAAGGTTTGCAGGTGCTGGTCTACGCGCAAGACCAGAACGACCTGTTTGTCCGCATCTGCGGTTACTTTGATCAGGCCGGTTTCAGCATCCTGGACGCCAAGGTGCACACCACCCGCGACGGCCACGCGCTCGACACCTTTCAGGTGGTCGCGCCCACCCTGTCCGACCACTACCGCGAACTCATCAGCATGGTGGAATCGGGCCTGACCCAGGCCATCGAGGCGCGGGGTGAGCTGCCTGCGCCCAGCCGCGGCCGTCTGTCGCGCCGGGTCAAAAGTTTCCCGGTCATTCCCCGCGTGGACCTGCGCCCCGACGAAAAAGCGCAGCGTTGGCTGCTCAGCGTGTCGGCCAGCGACCGCACCGGCCTGCTCTACTCCATCGCCCGCGTGCTGGCACGCCACGGCATCAGCCTCCAACTGGCCAAAATCACCACCTTGGGCGAACGGGTGGAAGACACCTTCCTCATCAGTGGACTGCACCTGCAGCACAACCGCACGCAGATCGAAATCGAAACCGAGCTGCTGGACGTGCTCAAAAGCCCGGCCTGAGCCCACCGCCACCGCCGCACGCTGACACCGGTTGATGCAAGTCAACCCGGCGCGTTCTGGTGCCCCCTGGCGGCGCAGAAAGTGTCAAATCGAGAAACATAATTCCGGCGTTGTAACTCCTGGGGGTACTTCTCTGCCCCGTGAACATGTTGGATCGATTCAAACTGACGCACCGCGTGTGGGCCGGCGTGGTGGTGTATTGGGCGGTGTTTCTGGCCGCCATCGTGGTGGGTTTGTGGGGCATGATGAGCGCCCGCGATGCGCTGGTGCATGTCCACCAGCAGCGCATGGTGCCCGCCGGCCAGGTGGGCGACATGATCCAGCGTTTTTACGACAGCCGCCTCAACGTGTTGTTGTCCTTCCAGCACGATCCGCACGGCCCGCTGGCCACCCTGCACGATCACCCCTTGAACATGCATCTGGAGGCCATAGGCAAAAACGCCGCGGCCAACGACGTGGCGTGGAAAGCCATCAGCGAGCGCCCCATGGACGCGGCCGAATCGGCCCTGGTGGCCGAAGCGTCCGACCGGCAACAGGCGTGGCGCGCCAAGATACAGGCCACGGTGCAGCAGTTGCGCAACGACCAGTACACACCCGACGTGATGCAGGCCTTTCTGGTGGCCGGCCGCACGGAGGGCCAGGCCTTGCTCAACGCCTACGCCGCGCTGCGCGAACACCAGCTCGCCCGGGCTGACGAAGAAGCCACGGCGGCCGAACGCCGCTACCGCCTCAGCAAGCTGGTGTTTGCCGCCATCGTGCTGCTGGGCGCCGTGCCCATGACCTTGCTGATGCTGACCACGCTGAGCCGCATGACACTGGGTTTCCGCGAGGCCGACGAGACCGCCACCGCGATCGCAGCCGGCAACCTGACCCGCCACATCTCGCCCAATGGCGCGGACGAAATCACGCACCTGCTGACACAAATGGCCTTGATGCAGAACAACCTGCGTCAGTTGATCTCTCAAGTCATCTCGGGCGCCGACTCGATTGCCAGCGCCTCCAGCCAGGTGGCAGCAGGCACGCTGGACCTCTCACAGCGGACCGAGCAGCAAGCCAGCTCCCTGGAAGAAACCGCCTCTGCCACAGAGGAACTCAACAGCACGGTGAGCCAGAACGCGGACCACGCACGCACCGCCAACGACATGGCCGAAGCGGCCTCGGCAGTGGCGGCGCGCGGTGGTGCGGTGGTGGCCCAGGTGGTGGACACCATGAACGAGATCAACACCTCGTCGCACAAGATCGTGGACATCATTGGCGTCATCGACGGCATCGCCTTCCAGACCAACATCCTGGCGTTGAACGCGGCGGTGGAAGCGGCGCGTGCCGGTGAGCAAGGCCGGGGCTTCGCGGTGGTGGCATCTGAAGTGCGCTCGCTGGCCCAGCGCTCGTCGGCTGCGGCGCGCGAAATCAAGGCGCTCATCGATACCTCGGTGCGCAACGTCACCAGCGGCACCGAACAGGTGGATCAGGCCGGCCAGACCATGCGCGAAATTGTGGACAGCATCCAGCGTGTGACGGTGCTGATGCGCGAGATCGCCTCGTCCAGCCGTGAACAGTCCGAAGGCATTTCGCAGATCAACAGCGCGGTGGCCTTGATGGACGGCGTGACTCAGCAGAATGCCGCTTTGGTGGAGGAAGCCAGCGCCGCCTCGTCGGCGCTGCAAGACCAGGCGCGTCAGCTCACGGAGCGGGTGTCGGCCTTCCGCCTCTGACCCCGCCGAACAGGCGGGCAAAAAACAGTGCCACGTCGTCCACCAAGGTGAACACCGCTGGGATGACCAGCAGGCTCAAAAAGGTGGAGGTGATCAGCCCACCGATGACCGCGATGGCCATGGGCGAGCGAAAACTGGCATCGGCCGCGCCCCAGCCCACGGCAATGGGCAACATGCCCGCGCCCATGGCGATGGTGGTCATCACAATGGGCCGGGCGCGTTTGTGGCAGGCGTCCAGAATGGCATCAAGCCGGCTCATGCCGTGAAGGCGCCGTGCCTCGATGGCGTATTCCACCAGCAGGATGGAATTTTTGGTGGCCACACCCATGAGCATGATCAGCCCAATCAACGACGGCATGGAGAAGCTCTTGTTGGTCAGCAACAGCGCCACAAAGGCCCCGCCCAGCGACAGCGGCAAGGCCGCGAGGATGGTGAAGGGGTGCAAAAAGGCCTTGAACAGCAGCACCAGCACGATGTAGATGCACAACACGCCGGTCAACATGGCCAGGCCGAAGCTGGCAAACAGCTCGCCCTGCACCTCGGCGTCGCCAATTTCAATGACCTGTACGCCCGCAGGCAGGTTGTTCACGCTGGGCAGTTTCTCCACCGCGGTTTTCATGTCGCCCAGCGCGATGCCGGCCAGCTCCACCTCGAAATTGATGTTGCGCGAGCGATCGTACCGGTCGATCACGGCCGGCCCGCCGCCGAAGCTCAGGGAGGCCACCTGCTCCAGCATCACGGGGCCTCGTGAGCCGGGCACGGTGAGCCGGCCCAGGGTGGACAGGTCGTGGCGCGCCGCCTCGTCCAGCTTGACCACAATGGGGATCTGGCGCTGTGAAAGGTTGAGCTTGGGCAAGGCACTGTCGTAGTCGCCCACGGTGGCGATGCGCAGGGTTTCAGCGATGGCGCTGCTGGTCACGCCCAGGTCGGCGGCGCGCGCCAGGTCGGGCGTCACGACGATTTCGGTGCGCACCAGCGCGGCGGTGGATTGCACACTGCCCACACCAGGGATGGTGCGCAAGTCGCGCTCGATGCCACGCGCGGCATCGAACATGGCGGTGGCGTCGTTGCCGGTGAGCGTCAGGATGTACTTCTCACCCGAACCGCCCAGACCCACCTTGCTGCGCACGCCCGGCAGCTCGGCCATGGCCGCGCGGATCTGGTTCTCGATCACCTGTTTGCGCGGGCGCTGGCCACGCGGGTCCAGCTGAATGGTCAGTGCCGCCTTGCGCGATTCCGCCGTGCCCTGCGGCGCAAACGGATCGGTGCCCGCCGAACCCGAGCCGATGGTGGTGTAAACCGACTTGACGTGGGGCACGGCCGCCACCAGCAGGCGCGCGCGCTCTGAGGTGGCCACGGTTTGCGCCAGGGTGGCGCCGGGCGCCAGCTCCAGGTACACCTGCGTCTGCGAGTTGTCGTCGGCCGGGATGAAGCCCTGCGGCAGCAGCGGGATCAGCATGAGCGAACCGACAAAAAACAGCCCGGCACCGATCATGGTGATCCAGCGGTGGCGTATGCACCAGGCGGCCCAGGTTTGGTAGCGGTCCAGCCAGGCGGGCTCCTTCTGGTTGTGCAGCCAGTTCCAGGCCCAGCCCAGCAGGCGGTGGCGCTGGGCCCAGCCCGGGCGTTGTGTGGCGTCCAGCACGGGTTTCATCAGGTAGGCCGCCATCATGGGCGTGAGCGCGCGCGCCACCACCAGCGAGGCGAAAACGGCAAACGAGGCCGTCCAGCCAAACTGCTTGAAGAACTTGCCGGGAATGCCCGACATGAAGGCGGTGGGCAGAAACACCGCGATCAGCGTGAAGGTGGTGGCGATCACCGCCAAGCCAATTTCGTCGGCCGCTTCCATCGCCGCCTGGTAGGGTGTCTTGCCCATGCGCATGTGGCGCACGATGTTTTCGACTTCGACAATCGCGTCGTCCACCAGGATGCCGATCACCAGCGACAGCGCCAGCAGCGTCACCACGTTGATGGTGAAGCCCATGTAGTGCATGCCGATAAAGGCCGGAATGGCCGACAGCGGCAGCGCCACCGCCGAGACGATGGTGGCCCGCAGATCACGCAGGAACAGCCACACCACCAGCACCGCCAGCAGCGCACCTTCGTACAGCAAGGTCATCGAGGCGTTGAATTCTTCCTCCACCGGCGTCACGAAGTCGAAGGACTCGGTGATGCGCAGATCGGGCCGGGCTTCGCGCAACTCGGCCAGCTTCTGGCGCACACCGCGCCCCACCTCCACCTCGCTGGCGCCCCGGCTGCGCGCCACCTCGAAGCCCACCACCGGTTTGCCATCCAGGAAAGCGGCGGCGGTCGGGTCGGCAATGGTGTCTTGCACCTTGGCGATCTGGTCCAACCGCACGCTGCGGCCGTCCGACAGGGCAATCTGCATGCCGGCCAGTTCCTGCGCCGTGCCCAGGGCCGACAAGGTGCGCAGCGGTTGTTGGCTGCCGCCCAGCTCGGCCTTGCCACCCGCGCTTTCGATCTGCACCCGGGCCAGTTGGCGCGACACATCGGCCGCCGTGGCCCCGAGCGACTGCAGCTTGAGCGGATCAAGCTGCACCTGCACCTCGCGCGTCACACCGCCGACGCGGTTGATCGCCCCCACACCCCGCACCGACAAGAGCAGCTTGGACACCTCGTTGTCCACAAACCACGAGATGGCCTCGTCGTCCATGCGGTCCGACGCCACGGTGTAGGCGAGCACCGCGCCCCCGGCCAGTTCCAGCTTGTTGATGATGGGGTCGCGCAGGTCGCCGGGCAGGTCGCCCCGCACCTTGGACACCGCCGAGCGCACATCGTCAAGTGCCTCCTGGGTGCTTTTTTCGATGCGGAATTCGGCCGTGATGGTCACCGCGCCGTCCTGCACCTTGGTGTAGATGTGTTTCAAACCCTGCAGCGACGCCAGGCTGTTCTCGATCTTGCGAGCGACGTCGTTCTCGAGCTGGTTGGGCGCGGCACCGGGCAGGTTGGCCACGATGGTGATGTTGGGCACGTCCAGGTCAGGAAAGTTTTGCACCTTCATGGCCTGGAACGAGAACAGGCCCGCCAGCGTCAGCATGACGAACAACATGGCCGCAGGGATGGGGTTGCGGATGGACCACGCAGAAACGTTCATGGCCAACCCTTACCGAACCACTTTGACCAGGTCGCCTTCGTTGAGAAAGCCGGCGCCCTGTACCGCCACCCGCTCGTCGGCCTTGAGCCCTTGCAACACCTCCACCACGTCGGTCACCCGGCGGCCGGTCTGCACCTTGCGCGGCGTCACCTTGTTCTGGGCATCCACCACAAACACGTAGCTGTGGCCATCGCGCAGCACCACGGCCGGCGCGGGCACCGTGAGCGCCTGGCTGGCGGGCAGCACAAAGCGGCCACGCGCAAAGGTGTTGGCTTTGAGTGCCTCATGGCGCGGCAGGTCCACGTACACCAGAATGTTGCGCGTCTGCGGATCGGCCGTCGGCGCAATGGCACGCACGGTGCCGGCCAGCGTCTGGCCCCCTGCCAGCGTGACCTCGGCCTTCACCCCACGCCGGATGAGCGCGATCTCGGTGGGCGTGACCTCGGCACGCCACTCCATGCGGCCCTGGCGCAGCAGCCGGAACAGCTCCTGCCCCGCGCCCACCACCGCCCCCACCGTGGCGGCGCGGGCAGACACCACCCCGTCGTCAGGGGCCAGCACACGGGTGTGGGCCACCCGCAGCCGCACCGCCGCCAGTTGCGCTTGTGCGGCCTCCCATTGGGCATGTGTCACACGTTCGGTCGTGAGGTACTGGGCCATTTGAGAGGCCGACAGGGCACCGCTGTCCTGAATGGAGCGCGCGCGGTCGGCCTCGGCTTTGGCGCTTTCATGGGCAGCCTGTGCCTGCATCACCGCCGCCTGGGCCTGCAACTGCTCGGCCTGGGCCGTTTCAGCGGCAAAGCGGGCCAGCTCCTGCCCGCGTTTGACCACGTCACCCACGTTGACATGCACGGCGGTCAGCCGCAAGCCGTTGACTTCGGCACCCACGATGGCCTCTTGCCAGGCGGCCACATTGCCATTGGCCTGCAAGCCATTGGGCAAGCTGGCCGGCAGGGGTTGCGCCACGCTCACGGTCAGTGCGGGTTTGGGGCCGGGGCCTGCGGCGGGCTGCGCATCGGCGGCCGGGCTGCGCACCGCCGCCACGGCCAAGGTCAGCGCCAGCAGCACAGCACTGAAGGGCCAGCCAGGCTGGCGAAAGCTTGAACGGGCAAAAAACATCATGAAGCGTCCCGGGCAATCGGTTGTTGGGCCTTGTCGCTGGCGGAGCTGGGCTCGAAACCGCCCCCCAGCGCCACATAAAGCCGCACCCAGGCGGCGAGCTGTTCCTGCCGCAGCACCAAAGCGGCGTTGTCGGCGGCCAGCAGCCAGCGCCGGGCGTCTTCGAGTTCGTTCAAGCTGGCCAAGCCGGCCTGGTAGCGCGAGGTCGTGCCGTCCAGCGAGCGCCGGTAGCCCTCCACCGCCAGCGCGGCGGACCCGACACGCTCACGCACGGCGGCCAACGACACCAAGGACTGCTCGACCTCAGACACGGCCTGGCGCACCACGGCTTGATACGCGACCGCTGCTGCGTCGAGCTGGGCCTGCGCAGCGTCCAC
>NZ_JBHTCA010000013.1:0-107170 GCF_042665215.1 Hydrogenophaga atypica | reverse complement strand
TCTGTGAATCTCATCTTCCGGTTCTCCTGCATGTAGCGGGCCCGGCTCATGGGGGCGTGTTGCATCGCTCCTCCACAAACCGGACAGATTACTTGCTACGAACCGGACAACTCATTTGCTGCTGACAGTTTGTTTTGAAACACTTGTTTCCAAAATGAAAATGAGAAATAATTGTTTCATATCACCATGCCATACCACGCGCTGACCCAACTGATCGACAGCCATTTCGAGGCATTGAGCCCGGAGTTGCAGCGCGCCGCGCGCTGGGTGCGCGAGCACCCGGCCGAATTGGGCTTGCAGTCCCTGCGGGCGTCGGCACGGGCGGCGGGTGTGGCGCCGGCCACGTTGTCACGTCTGTCGCACGCGCTGGGCTTGGCCGATTTCGAGGCCATGCGCCGGCCGGTGGTGGAGGCATTGGCGCGGGGCGTGGGCAGCGGGCATGGCACGCCCGATGAAACCGCGCGTCCTTTGACCCAGGCGCAGTTGCGCAACGTGGCCTCCACCGCTGCGCGCAACCCGGTGGAGGTGGTGAATGCCGCTGCCGATTTGCTGTTGAGTGCGCGGCAACTGACGTTTCTGGGGCTGCGGGCCAGTTTTGGCATTGCCCACCACCTGCGTTACGCCTGCGACTGGTTGCGGCCAGGCACCCTGCTGGCCGGGGACGCGAGCGGTGCGCTGGTGGACCAAATCGCCCAGCTCACCGAAGCCGATGGTTTGGTGGTGGTGAGCCAGGCGCCCTACACCCGGCAGACGGTCGAGTGTGCACACGTGGCGCACGCAGCGGGTGTGCCCATCGTTGCCCTGACTGACAACCCGCTGTCGCCCCTGGCGCGGCTGGCGCGGCACACGCTGTTGTTTGACGCGGCGTCCCCGTCCTTCTTCCATTCCATGGCAGGCGCTCAGGCGCTCGCAGAAACCCTGGTGGCCGCGGTGGCCGCACGTGGCGGCGAACCGGTGGTGCGTCGCCTGGCCGAGGTGCAGGCCCGTCAGCACGCCCACAAAGCCTATTGGGAAAAACGCCCTTTGAAAGAAAGCTTCACATGAACACCCTGACCCATGTCTCACAAGAAGATACCCACATCCTGCACCGACAGCTGCGCAGCGGCTTGCCACTGGCGGTCGGCGGCGAAGGCGCCTGGCTGATCGGTGCCGATGGGAAACGCTACCTGGATGGCTCGGGCGGCGCGGCCGTGTCCTGTCTGGGCCACGCCCACCCCGACGTGCTGGCCGCCATGCACGCCCAGATCGACCGGCTGGCCTACGCTCACACCAGTTTTTTCAGCACCGAGGTGGCCGAACAACTGGCCGACCAACTGGTGGCCACCGCACCTGAGGGCATGAGCCATGTGTACTTCGTCAGCGGTGGTTCGGAGGCGGTGGAGGCGGCGCTGAAGATGGCACGCCAGTACTTTGTCGAAATCGGACAACCGCAGCGCCAGCACTTCATCGCACGCCGCCAGAGCTACCACGGCAACACGCTGGGCGCGCTGGCCGTGGGCGGCAACGCCTGGCGGCGCGCGCAGTTCCAGCCCCTGCTCATCGATGTGACCCACGTCGCGCCGTGTTACCCCTACCGCGACCAGGCCCCCACCGAAACGCCCGAACAGTACGGGCAACGCCTGGTGGGCGAGTTGTCTCAGGCCATCGACCAGCTGGGCGGTGAGAACGTGATCGCTTTTGTGGCCGAAACCGTGGGTGGCGCTACTGCCGGTGTGCTGACGCCGGTGCCCGGTTACTTCAAGGCGGTGCGCGAGCTGTGCGACCGCCATGGCATCCTGCTCATCCTCGACGAGGTGATGTGTGGCATGGGCCGCACCGGCACGCTGCACGCCTGCGAAGCCGAAGGTGTGGTGCCCGATTTGTTGACCATTGCCAAAGGCCTGGGCGGCGGCTACCAGCCCATTGGCGCGGTGCTGGCCCACCACCGGCTGGTGGACGCGTTCCGCCAGGGCAGCGGCCTGTTCCAGCATGGCCACACCTACCTGGGCCACGCCGTGGCCTGCGCCGCCGCGCTGGCGGTGCAGCAGGTGATCGCACGCGACGGCTTGCTCGACCGGGTGCAGGTGCTTGGCAGCTACCTCGAACAGCGCTTGCGCGCCGAACTGGGTCAGCACCCACACGTGGGCGACATCCGCGGGCGCGGCTTGTTTTGGGGGGTGGAGCTGGTGGCCGACAGAGACACGAAACAATGGTTTGACCCGGCGCGCAAACTGCATGCCAAGCTCAAGGCCGATGCCATGGCGCGTGGCATTCTGGTCTACCCCATGGGCGGCACGGTGGACGGCCAAGCCGGTGACCACGTGTTGCTGGCGCCGCCCTTCATCTGCAGCGAAGCGGAGATCGACTTCCTGGTGGCGCGTCTGGTCGAGTCCATACAAGCCGTCACGTCGATGTGAATATTCAAAGACCGTCAAACTTACATGGTGCTTTCACCAAGCCTGCTCGTCCGCTGGTCGGTGTACCATCGCCACCCGTGAAACAAGCCGGGTGCAGCGGGCACATCAACCGATGGGCGGCACTGTTCTTGCTGGTGGGGCACACAAGGCCCGGTCAGCAGATTCCCGGTCGGGCGAACCGCGCCCGCACACCTCAACCCAAGGAGATTCGCATGAAAAAGATGTTTCCCGCCGCCTTGGTGGCTGCTGCCGCAGCTGCCGCCAGCCTGGTGCCCATGGCGGCACAGGCGCAACAGAAGTTTGTGACCATCGGCACCGGCGGGGTCACGGGGGTGTACTACGCGGCAGGTGGCGCCATTTGCCGCCTGGTCAACAAGGACCGCGCGAAACACGGCATCCGCTGCTCGGTGGAGTCCACCGGCGGCTCGGTCTTCAACGTCAACACCATCAAGGCCGGTGAACTGGATTTCGGCTTCACCCAGTCCGACGTGCAATTCAACGCCGTCAAAGGTCTGAACCAGTTCAAGGACGGTGGTGCTGTTGGCGACCTGCGTGCCGCCTTTGCCGTGCACCCCGAGCCCTTCACCGTGTTGGCCCGCAAGGAAGCCAACGTCACCAAGTTCGAGGATTTCAAGGGCAAACGCTTCAACGTGGGCAACCCCGGCTCCGGCACCCGTTCTTCCATGGAAGAGATGTTGGGCGCCATGGGCTGGAAGCTGGCCGACTTCTCTTTGGCCTCTGAGCTGAAGGCCGACGAACATGGCCCGGCCCTGTGCGACGGCAAGATCGACGGCTTCTTCTACGGTGTGGGCCACCCCAGCGCCAACATCCAGGACCCGACCACGTCTTGCGGCGCCAAGCTGGTGTCGCTGACCGGCCCGGCCGTGGACAAGCTGGTGGCCGACAAGCCCTACTACGCCAAGGTCACCATCCCGGGCGGCCTGTACCCCAACAACCCGCAGCCCACCAGCACCTATGGTGTGCTGGCCACCGTGGTGGTTTCGGCCAAGACGCCTGCCGACACCGTTTACAACGTGGTCAAGGCCGTGTTCGAGAACTTTGACGAGTTCAAGAAGCTGCACCCGGCGCTGGCCAACCTCAAACCTGAGAGCATGATCAAGGACGGTCTGAGCGCGCCTCTGCACGAAGGTGCCGCCAAGTACTACAAGGAAAAGGGCTGGATCAAGTAAGGACGCTGTCCGCTTGAGCCAACGTGAGGGCGAAGGCGACTTCGCCCTTTTTTGTTCCCGATCCTGAAGAGTTCCGCGATGAGCACTGACATCGAAAAAGCCCCCGAGGCCTTGCAGCAACTCGTGGCCGACAACGACACCGGCGGGCGCAAGCCCACCGGCGCGACGGCCGCTTTCATTTTTGGCGTGGCGCTGTTGTGGGCGCTGTTCCAGTTCTGGTACGCCTCGCCCCTGCCATTTGCCCTGGGTTTCGGCATCTTGAATGACACCGAAGCGCGGGCCATCCACCTCGCGTTTGCGCTGTTCCTGGCCTTTCTGGCCTGGCCGGCGCTCAAGTCATCGCCGCGCGACCGCGTGCCGCTCGTGGACTGGGGCTTGGCGCTTGTTGCGGCCTTTGCCGGCGCCTACCTGATGTTGTTTTACGCCCAGCTCGCCACGCGCCCCGGGCAGCCCACCACGGTGGACGTGGTGGTCTCGCTGGCCGGTGTGGTGCTGTTGCTGGAGGCGACGCGCCGCGCGGTGGGCTGGCCCATGGCCGCGTTGGCCGCCATCTTTTTGGCCTACTGCCTGTTGGGGCCGTGGATGCCCGACGTGTTGGCGCACAAGGGGGCTTCGCTCAACCGCCTGATCTCGCACATGTGGCTGACCACCGAAGGTGTGTATGGCATTGCGCTGGGGGTGTCGGCCGGCACCATTTTTGTGTACGTGCTGTTCGGCGCGCTGCTGGACCGCGCGGGCGGTGGCAACTACATGATGCAGGTCAGCTTTGCGGCGCTGGGCCACTTGCGCGGCGGCCCGGCCAAAGTGGCGGTGGTGTCCTCGGCGCTCAACGGCATGATCTCGGGCTCCTCGGTGTCCAACGTGGTGTCGGGTGGCATTTTCACCATCCCGCTGATGAAGAAGGCGGGCTACGGTGGCGTCAAGGCCGGCGCGATCGAAACCATGAGTTCGGTGAACGGCCAGATCATGCCGCCTGTGATGGGGGCTGCGGCGTTCCTGATGGTGGAGTACGTGGGCATCTCTTATTCGGAGATCGTCAAACACGCCGTGTTGCCGGCCACTTTGTCCTACATCGGCCTGCTCTACATCGTGCACCTCGAAGCGCTCAAGATGGGCATGCAGCCCATCGTGCAGGCGGTTCAGCGCACGTGGTCGGCGCGCCTGATGCGCATCGGTCTGGGGTTGTCCGGCAGCGTTGCTGTGGTCTGCGGGCTGTACTACGTGTTGCAGGCCATCAAGGCCACGCTGGGCCCGGCGGCACCCTTCGCCACGGCGGTGGTGCTGCTGGCCATGTATGTGTATGCGCTCAAACAGGCGGCGTCCTGCCCGGACCTGCCCGACGACATCGACATCGAGAACCCCAAGCCGCTGGAAACCTGGCCCACGGTCAAGGCCGGCTTGCACTACATCATGCCCATCGGCGCGCTGATCTGGTGCCTGATGGTCGAGGAGATGTCGCCAGCGCTGTCCGCCTTCTGGGCGGTCACGGTGCTGGTGGTGCTCATGCTCACGCAGCGTCCACTGGTCGAATGGTTCCGTGGCCACAAAACGGCGGAGGCCTGGTCACACGGATGGATGTCGGTGGTGCATGGCTTCAACGACGGTTCGCGCAACATGATCGGCATTGGCGTGGCCACCGCCACGGCAGGCGTGATCGTGGGTGCCATCACCCTCACCGGCCTGGGTCTGCGCATGACCGAGTTCGTCGAGTTCGTGGCACAGGGCAACGTGATGGTGATGCTGCTGTTCATCGCCTTCGTGTGCCTGGTGCTGGGTCTGGGCGTGCCCACCACCGCCAACTACGTGCTGGTGGCCACACTCATGGCGCCGGTGGTGGTGGAGCTGGGCGCACAAAGTGGGCTCATCATCCCGTTGATTGCGGTGCACCTGTTCGTTTTCTATTACGGCATCATGGGCGACATCACGCCGCCCGTGGGGCTGGCCACGTTCGCGGCAGCGGCTATTTCGGGTGAAGACTCGATCAAGACCGGCATCCAGGGCTCCGTTTACGCGTTGCGCACGGTGATCCTGCCCTTCATCTGGATCTTCAACCCGCAGCTGTTGCTGATCGATGTGCACGGCTGGGCCGAGTTGGTGCGGCTGTTGGTGGCATGCACCCTGGCCACGCTGATCTTTGCCGCCGTGACCATGAACTGGTTCCGCGTCAAGAGTCACCTGTGGGAAACCGCGCTGCTGCTGGTGGCCGTGGTCTTGCTGTTCCGCCCCGACTTCTTCATGGACCGCCTGCACCCCGCCTACCAGAGCGTGCCTGCGGCGCAGGTGTTCGAGGTGGCCGGCAAGGTGGCGTCCGACGACCGTGTGGTCATGGTGATTCAGGGCAGCACCATCGAAGGCCGAGACATCGCCAAGACGGTTGCCCTGCAACTGGGCGAGGCCGGTGCCGACGGTCGCAAGCGCCTGCTGGATGCTGGTCTGCAACTGGTGCCGCTGGGTGATGCGGTGCAGATCGGCCAGGTCAAGTTCGGTACCCGTGCAGCCAAGTCGGGCTTCGAACAGGGCTGGGACGTGTCTGCCGTGCAAGTGCCCACCGACCGCCCGACCGCCCACTGGTTCTACCTTCCGGCGCTGCTGCTGATCGGCTTTGTCTGGTGGAACCAGGGTCGGCGCATGAAGCGTGTTGTCTGACATGCGCATTGCCCTCATCCACGCGCTGGCTCACTCGGTCGGTCCCATCAACCAGGCCATGGCCCAGGCCTGGCCCGAGGCGGTGCGCATGAACCTGCTTGACGACAGTCTGTCGGCCGATCTGGCGCGCACCGGTGCTGCGGGCGGTGATGGGCTGGACACCGCCATGCACCAGCGCTTTGAGGATTTGTGTGCCTACGCTGAACGCACCGGTGCCCAGGGCATCTTGTTCACCTGCTCGGCCTTCGGGCCTTGTATCGAAGCGGCAGCAGCGCGCCGGCCCCACATGCCGGTGCTCAAGCCCAACGAGGCGATGGTGGCCGATGCCGTGGCCAGTGGCCAGCGCGTGGGGCTGATCGCCTCGTTTGCCCCGACCTTGCATAGCATGCCCCCCGAATTTCCGGCGGGCGTGGAACTGCGCACCGCCTTGGTGGCGCAGGCCATGGCCGCGCTGGACCAAGGGGATGGTGAGGCGCACGATGCCGCCGTTTTGGCGGCGGCGCAGACCCTGGTGGCGCAGGGCTGTGGCGCCATCGCCTTGGCGCAGTTCAGCATGGCGCGCGCTGCGCCACTGCTGCGGCGTGAGTTGCCGTCAACCGTGCCGGTGCTGACCACTCCCGACAGCGCCGTGACCGCCTTGCGGCGGCGTTTGTTGTAGCGCGGCTGAAGCCGTCAGGCGGGGCCGATCGCAAGCGGTGGGCGGCAAGCCGTACAATCGCAGGTTTGCCGGTGGAAGACCACCGTTGTGTCGCGCGGGTGGCGAAATTGGTAGACGCACCAGGTTTAGGTCCTGACGGTGGCAACACTGTGGGGGTTCGAGTCCCCCCCCGCGCACCACACAAAAAAATCCGGATGCCGTGTCGCGCCAGAACAGCGCGGCCTTGAACATGAACAGGAGTCATAGATGACCGTGAACGTTGAAACCCTCGAGAAGCTCGAGCGCAAGATCACCCTCACCCTGCCGGTGGACGCGATCCAGAACGAGGTGAACACCCGCCTCAAGCGCATGGCCCGCCAGGTCAAGATGGACGGCTTCCGTCCGGGCAAGGTGCCCTTCAACGTCGTGGCCCAGCGCTACGGCTACTCGGTGCACTATGAAGTGATGAACGACAAGGTGGGCGAGGCGTTTGCCGTGGCCGCCAACGAAGCCAAGCTGCGAGTGGCCGGCCAGCCGCGCATCAGTGAAAGTGAAGCATCGCCCGAAGGCCAGGTGGCTTTCGACGCCGTGTTTGAGGTGTTCCCGGAAGTCACCATCGGTGACCTGTCCACCGCCGAAATCGAGAAGGTCAGCACCGAAGTGAGCCAGGCCGCCGTCGACAAGACCGTGGACATCCTGCGCAAGCAGCGCCGCACCTTTGCCCAGCGCGCGCAAGACCAGGCCGCACAAGATGGCGACCGCGTGACCATCGGCTTCGAAGGCAAGATCGACGGCGAACCCTTTGAAGGTGGCAAAGCCGAAGGCTTCCAGTTCATCGTGGGCGACGGCCAGATGCTCAAGGAGTTCGAAGACGCCGTGCGTGGCATGAAGTCGGGCGAAAGCAAGACCTTCCCGCTGAACTTCCCGGCCGATTACCACGGCAAGGACGTGGCCGGCAAAACCGCCGACTTCCTGGTCACCGTGAACAAGATCGAAGCCGCCAACCTGCCCGAAGTGGACGAGGCGTTTGCCAAGGCCCTGGGCATTGCCGATGGCACCGTGGAAGGCCTGCACGCCGACATCCGCAAGAACCTGGAGCGCGAAGTCAAGTTCCGCGTGCTGGCCCGCAACAAGCAGGCCGCCATGGACGCGCTGGTGGCCAAGTCGGAGCTGGACCTGCCCAAGGCCAGCGTGCAGTCCGAGCTGGAGCGCCTGGTGGAAGGTGCCCGCGCCGACCTCAAGCAGCGTGGTGTGAAGGACGCCGACAAGGCGCCTATTCCTGAGGAGCTGTTCCGCCCACAAGCCGAGCGCCGCGTGCGCCTGGGCCTGGTGGTGGCCGAGCTGGTCAAGGCCAACAACCTGCAGGCCACGCCCGAGCAGGTCATGGCCCACATCAACGAGCTGGCCGCTTCCTACGAAAAGCCGGCCGACGTGGTGCGCTGGTACCAGGGCGACCGCAACCGCATGGCCGAAGTCGAAGCCATCGTGCTGGAAAACAACGTGACCGACTTCGTGTTGGCCAAAGCCAAGGTCACCGACAAACAAGTCGCTTTTGACGAACTGATGGGCCAGGGCTGAGCCCAGGCGCCGCGCGCGCCGTGAACGCCGAGAAGGGGGCAGCGCGTCTGCCCCCTTTCTTTTTGGTGTTTTGTCCCCATGTTCCCCAAACGCCACCGGCGGTTTGGTTAAAGTAGCCGCTGTACCCTTACGGAGCCAACAATGAGTGTGATGGACATCCAGAACCTGGGCATGGTGCCCATGGTGATCGAACAATCGGGCCGCGGCGAGCGCGCCTACGACATCTATTCGCGCCTGCTCAAAGAGCGCGTGATCTTCCTGGTGGGTCCGGTCAACGACCAGAGCGCCAACCTGGTGGTGGCCCAGCTGCTGTTCCTGGAGAGCGAGAACCCCGACAAGGACATCTCCTTCTACATCAACTCGCCGGGCGGTTCGGTGAGCGCGGGCATGGCCATTTTCGACACCATGAACTTCATCAAGCCCGACGTGTCCACGCTGTGCACCGGCATGGCCGCCAGCATGGGCGCCTTCCTGCTGGCTGCGGGTGCCAAGGGCAAGCGTTTTTCACTGCCCAACTCCAAGGTCATGATCCACCAGCCGCTGGGCGGCACGCAGGGCCAGGCCACCGAGATCGAGATCCACGCCCGCGAAATCCTCAAGACGCGCGAGCAACTGAACAAGATCCTGGCCGAGCGCACCGGCCAGCCGCTGGAAAAGATCGAGCGCGACACCGAGCGCGACTACTACCTGTCGGCTGTGGAAGCGCAGGAGTACGGCCTCATCGACAAGGTCATCGACAAGCGCGGCGCTGTCTGACCCTGTTCTTGCCACGTTTTCAGACAGGCGGGCTGGCCTTGGGCCGGACCCGCTTTTTTGCGTCTGAGGCGATGGCTTATCATTGACAAACACCGTTTTCGACCGATCAAGGCACCTCACACATGGCCGACAAAAAAGGCACCAGCAGCGAAAAATCCCTCTACTGCTCTTTCTGCGGCAAGAGCCAGCACGAGGTCAAGAAGCTCATCGCCGGGCCTTCGGTCTTCATTTGCGACGAGTGCATTGACCTGTGCAACGACATCATTCGTGACGAGCTGCCGGGCAACGCACTGACGGCCGAATCGGGCGATGCCTTGCCCACACCCAGCCAGCTCAAGGGCAACCTGGACAACTACGTCATCGGGCAGGACCCAGCCAAAAAAGCCTTGGCCGTGGCGGTGTACAACCACTACAAACGCCTGCGCCACAAGACCAAGGCGCGCAAGGACGAGGTGGAGCTGGCCAAAAGCAACATCCTGCTGATCGGCCCCACCGGCTCGGGCAAGACGCTGCTGGCCCAGACCATGGCACGCATGCTCAACGTGCCTTTTGTGATGGCCGATGCCACCACCCTGACCGAGGCCGGCTACGTGGGTGAAGACGTGGAAAACATCGTCGCCAAGCTGCTGCAAAGCTGCAACTACGACGTTGAGCGCGCACAGCAGGGCATCGTCTACATCGACGAGATCGACAAGATCACCCGCAAGTCCGACAACCCGTCCATCACCCGCGATGTGTCGGGTGAAGGCGTGCAGCAGGCCTTGCTCAAACTGGTGGAAGGCACCATGGCCAGCGTGCCGCCACAGGGCGGGCGCAAGCACCCCAACCAGGATTTCCTGCAGGTGGACACCACCAATATCCTGTTCATTTGTGGCGGTGCGTTTGCCGGACTGGAGAAGGTGATCGAGAACCGCACCGAGGCCTCGGGCATCGGTTTCGGCGCTTCGGTCAAGAGCAAGAAGCAGCGCAGCCTGACCGATGTGTTCCGCGAGGTCGAGCCCGAAGATCTGATCAAGTTTGGCCTCATCCCCGAACTGGTGGGCCGCTTGCCGGTGGTGGCCACGTTGGCCGAACTCACCGAGGACGCGCTGGTGGATATCCTGACCCAGCCCAAGAACGCGGTGGTCAAGCAGTTTGCCCAGTTGCTGGCCATGGAAGGCGCCGAGCTGGAAGTTCGGCCCAATGCGCTCAAGGCCATTGCCCGCCGTGCGTTGGCCCGCAAGACCGGTGCGCGTGGTTTGCGTTCGATCATGGAGCAGGCGTTGATCGACACCATGTACGAGTTGCCCAGCACCAGCAACGTGGAGCGTGTGGTGGTGGACGAGTCCACCATCGAAGAGAACAAGCCGCCGCTGTTGGTGTACCGCGAAGCCGCCAAGCAGGCGTGAGCTTTCTTCCGGCGCGTTGACCCACATGCAACGCGCCGATGATTCACCTGCTGGCCGCAGGGATGTGGCAGGTGCTTGGGCGGAGGCGTACAGTGTCTATTGACATTGGTGCCAGCGACCCCAAGTGAGTACGAATTTGTTGAGGTAGATATGTCCGGCCAAACCCCCTTGCCCCCCACCCCCACCACGCTGCCCTTGCTGCCCTTGCGTGATGTGGTGGTGTTCCCGCACATGGTCATCCCGCTGTTTGTAGGACGACCCAAAAGCATCAAGGCCCTTGAGGCCGCCATGGAGGTGGAGCGCCGCATCATGCTGGTGGCCCAGAAAGCCGCCGCCAAGGACGAGCCCACGGCAGACGACATGTTCGAGATGGGCTGCGTGGCCAGCATCCTGCAGATGCTCAAGTTGCCCGACGGCACCGTGAAGGTGCTGGTGGAAGGTGTGCAGCGCGCGCAGGTGCTGTCGGTCGAGGACGGCGAAAGCCACTTCACCGCTTCGGTGCACCCGCTGGAGGCCACGCAGGAGCTGGCCGACACCGACACCGCCGAGCTTGAAGCCCTGCGCCGTGCCGTGATGCAGCAGTTTGACCAGTACGTCAAACTCAACAAGAAGATCCCTTCGGAAATCCTCACGTCCATTTCCAGCATCGATGACGCCGGCCGCCTGGCCGACACCATCGCCGCTCACCTGCCGCTCAAGCTCGAATCCAAGCAGGAGGTGCTGGGCCTGGAGCAGGTGGCGCGCCGTCTGGAGAACCTGTTCGCGCAGCTTGAGCGCGAGGTGGACATCCTCAACGTCGACAAAAAAATCCGTGGCCGCGTCAAGCGCCAGATGGAGAAGAACCAGCGCGACTTTTACCTGAACGAACAGGTCAAGGCCATCCAGAAAGAGCTGGGCGAGGGCGAAGAGGGCGCCGACATCGAAGAGGTCGAGAAAAAGATCAAGCTGGCCAAGATGCCGGCCGAGGCGCGCAAGAAAGCCGACGCCGAGCTCAAGAAGCTCAAGCTGATGTCGCCCATGTCGGCCGAGGCCTCGGTGGTGCGCAACTACATCGACGTGCTCACTGGTTTGCCCTGGAGCAAGAAGACCAAGATCAAACACGACCTGGGCCTGGCCGAAGGCGTGCTCAACGAAGACCACTTCGGCCTGGAGAAGGTCAAGGACCGCATCCTCGAATACCTCGCGGTGCAACAGCGCGTGGACAAGGTCAAGGCGCCTATCCTGTGCCTGGTCGGCCCACCGGGCGTGGGCAAAACCTCGCTGGGGCAGTCCATCGCCAAGGCGACCGGGCGCAAGTACGTGCGCATGGCCCTGGGCGGCATGCGCGACGAGGCCGAGATCCGCGGTCACCGCCGCACCTACATCGGCGCCATGCCGGGCAAGGTGTTGCAGAGCCTGACCAAGGTGGGCACGCGCAACCCGCTGTTCCTGCTCGACGAGATCGACAAGCTGGGCACCGACTTCCGCGGTGACCCGTCGAGCGCGCTGCTGGAGGTGCTGGACCCCGAGCAGAACCACACTTTCGGCGATCACTATGTCGAGGTTGATTTCGATCTGTCCGACGTGATGTTCGTGGCGACCTCCAACTCCATGAACATCCCGCCCGCGCTGCTGGACCGCATGGAGGTCATCCGCCTGTCGGGCTACACCGAGGACGAGAAGACCAACATCGCCGTGAAGTACCTGCTGCCCAAGCAGATGAAGAACAACGGTGTGAAAGACGCCGAAATGCAAGTGGCTGAGGCGGCGGTGCGCGATATCGTGCGCTACTACACCCGCGAAGCCGGCGTGCGCTCGCTTGAACGCGAACTCTCCAAGATTTGCCGCAAGGTGGTCAAGGGCCTGCTGCTCAAGAAGCTGCAAGCACCCGTGCAGGTCACGGCAGACAACCTGCCCGATTTCCTGGGTGTGCGCAAATACACCTACGGTCGTGCTGAAGGGCAGAACCAGGTCGGCCAAGTGGTGGGCCTGGCCTGGACCGAGGTGGGCGGTGATCTGCTGACCATCGAAACCGCGCTGATGCCTGGCAAGGGGGTTATCACCCGCACCGGCTCGCTGGGCGACGTCATGAAGGAGTCGGTCGAGGCCGCGCGCACCGTGGTGCGCAGCCGCTCGCGCGCCCTTGGCATCAAGGACGAGATGTTCGAAAAACGCGACATCCACATCCACGTGCCCGACGGTGCCACGCCCAAGGACGGCCCCAGCGCGGGTGCGGCCATGACGACGGCCCTGGTGTCGGCATTGACGGGCATCCCGGTGCGCGGCGACGTGGCCATGACCGGTGAGATCACCCTGCGCGGTGAAGTCACCGCCATCGGTGGCCTGAAGGAAAAGTTGTTGGCCGCGCTGCGCGGGGGCATCAAAACGGTGATCATCCCCGAAGAAAACGTGAAGGACTTGGCCGAGATTCCCGACAACGTGAAGAGTGGCCTGCAGATCGTGCCAGTGAAGTGGATTGACAAGGTGCTGGAAATTGCACTGGAGCGCCTGACCGTGCCGCTGACCGATGAAGAGGTGGCCGCCGCAGCCGTGGCGACGACGGCTGCCACGGGTGTGCAGGCGCCGGGTTCGGTGAAGCACTGAAAATTTTTTGGGTGCTTTGACTGAAGGCCAAAAATATGGCTATAATTTCAGCTTCAGACAGCAAGCTCAAGTTGATGTTTGAAAAACGCGGGAATAGCTCAGTTGGTAGAGCGCAACCTTGCCAAGGTTGAGGTCGCGAGTTCGAATCTCGTTTCCCGCTCCAGATTCAAAAAGGGAAGCCCAGGCTTCCCTTTTTTGTCAGAGCCCACGGGGGCATGACATGGAGCCACACATGGCGCGATAGCAAAGCGGTTATGCCCCGGATTGCAAATCCGGTTAGTCCGGTTCGACTCCGGATCGCGCCTCCAGATTTCTACATTGAAATCAACAATTTAGCCGCTGCAAAGCGGCTTTTTTGTTTCCGCTCATCCCCAAAAGTGCGCCTGAATGCGTGGCTCTGCTACCGTAATTCGCAGCACTGCTACTGTTTGTCGGACTGGTTTGTCCGTTTTGGAAGCGTCCTATCCCACAAGACCGCCGATGAGTGATCCAGTTTCTCCGTCTGCCACAGCCCGTGTGGCGGCCTTGGTACTGGCCGCCGGCGCCGGCTCGCGCATGGGTCACCGGCCCAAGTGCCTGCTTGAGATCGATGGCCAGGCGTTGATCCGTCGCCAAGTCCACGCGGTTTGGCAGGCAGGTGTGGTGTCGGTGGTGGTGGTGCTGGGGCACCATGCGGACCGCATCGCGCCCTTGCTCAAGGACGTGCCCGTGCAGCTGGTTCACCACCCGGCCCCCGATCAAGGGCAGGTGTCGTCTCTGCATTTGGGGTTGCGAGCCCTGACGGAGTCGGCCGATGCCGTGGTGGTGCTGCTGGCCGACCAACCCTTGGTCAACGATCAGGACATCCGCGATCTGCTGGCGGCCTACGCCACACGGCCACCGGGCACCGCTTTTGTGCGGCCGGTGGTGGATGGGTTGCCTGGCAACCCGGTGGTGTTTTCGAGCGCTGTAGCGCTTGCCCTGTTGGCCGGAGGTCCCGACATGGGGGGGGCGCAGTGGCAGGCGCAGCACCCGGCTGCGGTGTTCCGCTGGGCGACGTCCAACAGCCACTACCGCTTGGATGTGGACACCATGGACGACGTGGCCATGTTGGCTGCGCGCACAGGCGTGCGCCTGGTGTGGCCGGCCGATCTGGCGAAGGAGTGAGCACTTGGACTACCTGGAGTTTGACAGCCACGAATCTGCGGAAGGTGTGCGCAGTTTCGAGGCCATGGCGTCGGTCAACGAGGCGCGCTGGCCGGCGCTGCAGGCCGAGCTGACGCAGGTGCTGGCCTGGTGCCACGCGTGGGGCCGTGCGCACGGGGCACCCGAGCCGCTGGCCCTGGACGATGGGGGCGAGTGGGACGTCGACCTTCAGGTGACACGCGAGTGGTCTGAGCCCATGGCCACACACTACGAACCGCAGCGCGCTGACTTGCGCCTTCAACCGTCTGGCGGCACACACAGCCGTTGGGTGGCGACGCTGGTGGTCAGCGGCCACGAGGCATTTGCCACCGACTTCAGCGTCCAATTTCTCGGCGAGTGAGGGCCGCTGCGCTCAGGCCAGCAGGCGGGGTGCCAACTGACCGATCAGCTCCAGCATCGCCTGTTGGGTCAAGGTGGTGGGGCGCTGTGCACTCACAGCCACACTCAGCCGCGTGCGCAGCCGGGGCGAATGCACCGGGCTCACCACCAGGGTGCCGGCGTGCGCCGAGGTGCGGACCGCATTTCGCGACAAAACCGCGTTACCGGCGCCATCGGCCACGAGGTCCAGGATGGCCGACACGCCGTCGATTTCCAGCGCAATCTTCGGTCGGCATCCGATGTTGGCCAGCTCGGTTTCCACCAGCATGCGGATGGCGTTGGGCCGGCTGGGAATGACCAGCGGCAGCGCCGAGACTTCGCGCAGCGTGTGCCCCGCTGGCAGCACGGGGGTGCCGGGTGCCTGTATCAGGTACAGGTCTTCTTCCACCAGTGGGGTGAGTTCGATGTCGGGCGAGGGTGTGGCGTTGTAGAGCACGACCAGGTCCAGGCGCCCGGTCAACAGGCCTTCGAGCATGCTGGCCGAAAGCCCCTCGCTGATCGACAGGGACGCGTCGGGCAGGCGCTGGCGAAACTCGCGCGTGAGCGGCACGGTCAGCACCTTGGCCACGCTGGTGGGCAGGCCAATGGCCACACGGCCCGCCAACGCGCCGCGCACGCGGCCCAACTCTTCCTTGGCACGTTCCACCTGGTGCAGGATGCCACGCCCGTGGTCGAGCAACAGCTTGCCCGCGTCGGTGGGGTTGGCGCCGCGCCCATTGCGCACCAACAGGTTTTGTCGCAACTCCACTTCGAGCAGGCGCACCTGGCGGCTGAGCGCCGGCTGGGCCACATTCAGCGCGGCAGCGGCGCGTGTGAAGCTGCCCAGCTCGGCCACGCGGACAAAATACTCCAGTTGCTTGAGGTCCATGCTGATCTGGGAATAGCTTTTGCTCGATTATGCCGAAATGCGATAGCAGTTAGCGCACCGCCGGACTTGGAAAGCCTGGGCCGTGTCCCGACAATGGCGCTCCCACCTTGCCCTGATTGCATCACCGCCCCATGACCTCCACACTCACCGGCATATCGTCCATGGCCACCCGACAGGTGTTGGCCGAACTGGCCGACGCCTACCAACAACGTGCGGGGCAAGCGGTACGTTTCGAGTCGGTGGGGGGGGTGGACGCCGCCAAGCGCGTCGCCGCAGGCGAGCGTTTTGATGTGGTGGTGCTGGCGCTGGACGCCATCGAGCGGCTGACGGCCAGTGACCACATTGACGCCGACAGCCGGGTGGATCTGGTGCGATCTGGCGTGGCTGTGGCCGTGCGCGCGGGTGCGCCTTTGCCCGACCTGTCCAGCGAAGCGGCGGTCCGCGCCGCTGTGCTGGCTGCGCCCCGCATCAGCTGCTCCACCGGCCCGAGTGGCGTGGCACTGGCCCAGCTGTTTGAACGTTGGGGCATCGCCGACGACATCCGGGCGCGGCTGGTGACCCCACCACCCGGTGTACCTGTCGGGTTGCTGGTCGCACAGGGCGAGGTGGACCTGGGCTTTCAGCAGCTCAGCGAGCTGATCCACGTTGAAGGCATCACGGTGGCTGGCGCGCTGCCACCGGCCATACAAATCACCACCACGTTTTCTGCCGGCGTGTGCAGCGGCTCGGCGCAGGCCGATGCGGCGCGCGCGATGCTGGCTTTCATGGCCTCGCCCGAGGCGGACGCAGCCAAGCGCCGTCAGGGCATGGAGCCGGCCTGACACCTCGACATTGCACAGGAGCCCCCCCATGATCATCGACTGCCACGGCCACTACACCACCGCACCCAAGGCGCTGGAAAACTGGCGCAACGCCCAGATTGCCCACCTCAACACGCCCGAGCTGGGCCCCAAGGTGACCGATCTGAAAATCAGCGACGACGAGCTGCGCGAGTCCATCGAAACCAACCAGCTGCGCCTGATGAAGGAGCGTGGCTCCGACCTCACCATCTTCAGCCCGCGTGCCAGCTTCATGGCGCATCACATCGGCGACTTCAACACCTCGTCCACCTGGGCTGCCATCTGCAACGAGCTGTGCTATCGGGTCTCCCAGCTCTTCCCTGACAACTTCGTCCCCGCCGCCATGCTGCCGCAAAGTCCCGGCGTGGACCCACGCACCTGCATTCCCGAACTGGAAAAGTGCGTCAAGGACTACGGCAATGTGGGCATCAACCTCAACCCCGATCCCAGCGGCGGCCACTGGACCAGCCCACCCCTGAGCGATCGCCACTGGTACCCCATCTACGAAAAGATGGTGGAGCACGACATCCCCGCCATGATCCACGTGAGCACATCGTGCAACGCGTGTTTCCACACCACCGGTGCCCACTACCTGAACGCCGACACCACGGCTTTCATGCAGTGCCTCACCAGCGATCTGTTCCAGGACTTCCCGGCGCTGAAGTTCATCATCCCGCACGGCGGCGGCGCCGTTCCCTACCACTGGGGCCGCTTTCGGGGCCTGGCGCAGGAGCTGAAGAAACCGCTGCTCAAGGACCACCTGCTCAACAACATCTTCTTCGACACCTGCGTCTACCACCAGCCGGGTATCGACCTGCTGACCAAGGTGATCCCGGTGGACAACATCCTGTTTGCCAGCGAGATGATCGGCGCCGTGCGCGGCATCGATCCCGAAACCGGCCACTACTACGACGACACCAAGCGCTACATCGAGGCGTCCACCATCGTCGTCGGCGACGACCGCCACAAGATCTACGAAGGCAACGCGCGCCGGGTATTCCCGCGCCTGGACGCGCGCCTGAAGGCCGCCGGAAAGTAGCCTGTCGAGCGACCAACCAGGCCTGTGGTGCGCGCGCGGTTTGCTTCGTGTCCCCCGCCCGCTTCGCGGGCTCCTCCTTTACCTACGCAAAACGCACACACACCACAGGCCACTCATTGAAGGAGAAAACAACATGTACGAACTGGGCGTTGTCTACCGCAACATCACCCGCGCCGACCGCGCAGCCGCCGATGGTCTGGCCGCTCTGGGTTCGGCCACGGTGCACGAGGCCATGGGCCGTGTGGGCTTGGTCAAGCCATATATGCGGCCCATCTACCCGGGGGCGCAGGTATCTGGCACGGCCGTCACCGTGTTGCTGCAACCGGGCGACAACTGGATGCTGCATGTGGCGGCCGAACAAATCCAGCCGGGCGATATCGTGGTGGCCGCCGTCACCGCCGAATGTGGCGACGGCTACTTTGGCGACTTGCTCGCCACGTCGTTCCAGTCGCGCGGCGCTCGCGCGTTGGTCATCGACGCCGGTGTGCGCGATGTGAAAACCCTACAGGAAATGAATTTTCCGGTGTGGAGCAAGTGCATCTCAGCCAAAGGCTGCATCAAAGCCACGCTGGGGTCGGTCAACACCCCGGTGGTGTGTGCGGGCATGCTGGTGACGCCGGGCGACGTGATCGTGGCCGACGACGATGGGGTGGTGTGTGTGCCCGCCGCGCTTGCCGTGCAAACGCTGGAAGCGGCCCGCAAGCGCGAGAGTTTCGAAGGCGAAAAACGCGCCAAACTGGCCAGCGGCGTGTTGGGCCTGGACATGTACAAGATGCGCGAGCCGCTGGCCGCCGCCGGCCTGCGTTACATCGACTGAAGGCACCCATGAACAAACCCACCACAGGGGATTTCACCAAGACCGCCGGCTGGCTGGACTGGTACG
This sequence comes from Hydrogenophaga atypica, assembly GCF_042665215.1. Classification (NCBI taxonomy): domain Bacteria; kingdom Pseudomonadati; phylum Pseudomonadota; class Betaproteobacteria; order Burkholderiales; family Comamonadaceae; genus Hydrogenophaga; species Hydrogenophaga atypica. The sequence continues at coordinate 88,804 of NZ_JBHTCA010000013.1, read as the reverse complement.
ACGGCCCGACCCAACCCCGCTTTCAACTGCCGGCTGGCAGTGTGGACGCGCATTGCCACGTGTTCGGTCCCGGTGCCGAATTTCCCTACGCACCCGAGCGCAAGTACACCCCGTGCGACGCCAGCAAACAGCAGCTGTTTGCCTTGCGTGACCATCTGGGCTTTGCGCGCAACGTGATCGTGCAGGCCACCTGCCACGGCGCCGACAACCGCGCCATGGTTGACGCATGCCTGGCCAGCGGTGGCAGGGCGCGTGGGGTGGCCACGGTCAAGCGTTCGGTCACCGATGAGGAGCTGCAAGCCCTGCATGCCGCCGGCGTGCGCGGCGTGCGCTTCAACTTCGTCAAGCGTCTGGTGGACTTCACGCCCAAGGACGAGTTGATGGAGATCGCCGCCCGCATCGGCAAGCTCGGTTGGCACGTGGTGATCTACTTCGAGGCGGTGGACCTGCCCGAGCTGTGGGACTTCTTCACCGCCCTGCCCACCACCGTGGTGGTGGACCACATGGGCCGGCCCGACGTGAGCAAGCACATCGACGGACCGGAATTCGAGCTGTTCCTCAAGTTCATGCGCGAACACCCCAATGTGTGGAGCAAGGTCAGCTGTCCCGAGCGGCTGAGCGTCAGCGGCCCCAAGGCCTTGAATGGCGAGCAGGCGGCCTACCGCGACGTCGTGCCCTTTGCGCGGCGCGTGGTCGAGTTGTTTCCCGACCGCGTGTTGTGGGGCACCGACTGGCCCCACCCCAACCTCAAGGACCACATGCCCGACGATGGGCTGCTGGTCGATTTCATCCCGCACATCGCCCCGACCGCCGAGCTGCAACACAAGCTGCTGGTTGCAAACCCGATGCGCCTTTATTGGCCTGAGGAGAACTGAGCATGGCTCTGGAAAAACCCTACAAGGACGTGCCCGGCACCATCATTTTTGATGCCGAGCAAAGCCGCAAAGGCTACTGGCTCAACCAGTTCTGCATGAGCCTGATGAAGCCCGAGAACCGGGCCCGCTTCAAGGCCGAAGAACGCGCCTACCTCGACGAGTGGCCCATGACCGAGGAGCAAAAGCAGGCCGTGCTGGCGCGCGATCTGAACTGGTGCATGCGCACCGGCGGCAACATCTACTTCCTGGCCAAGATCGGCTCCACCGATGGCAAGAGTTTCCAGCAGATGGCTGGCTCCATGACCGGCATGACCGAGGAAGAGTACCGGGACATGATGATCAACGGAGGACGCAGCGCCGAGGGCAACCGCTACATCGGCGAGGACGGGGACGCCCAGCCGCACCATCAGCCGCAAGGCTCCGCTGGCAAGACACAAGGAGCCTGAACATGGCACGCATCACCGCATCCGTTTACACCTCGCACGTGCCCGCCATTGGCGCCGCACTCGATCTGGGCAAGACCCACGAACCCTATTGGCAGAAGGTCTTTGCCGGTTACGACTATGGCAAGCAGTGGGTCAAGGACAACAGACCCGACGTGATTTTTCTGGTCTACAACGACCACGCCACCGCGTTCAGCCTGAACCTCATCCCCACGTTCGCCATCGGCACCGCGGCCGAGTACGAGGTGGCCGATGAAGGCTTTGGCCCACGCCCCGTGCCCAAGGTCATGGGTCACCCAGAGCTGGCCTCGCACATCGCGCAGTCGGTCATTCAGCAGGACTTCGACCTCACCATCGTCAACAAGATGCCGGTGGACCATGGCCTGACCGTGCCGTTGTCGTTGATGTTCGGCCAGAAGGACCCGGTCAAGGAGGCCTGGCCCTGTCCGGTCATCCCCTTCGCCGTCAACGTGGTGCAGTACCCCGTGCCCAGCGGCCGCCGCTGCTACGAGTTGGGCAAGGCCATCCGCCGCGCGGTCGCGAGCTTTGACGAAGACCTCAATGTCCACATCTGGGGCACGGGCGGCATGAGCCACCAGCTGCAGGGCCCACGTGCTGGCCTGATCAACCGCGAGTGGGACAACGCCTGGCTGGACAAGCTGATCAACGACCCCGAGGCCTGCGCGTCAGTGCCCCACATCGACTACGTGCGCGAGGCCGGCAGCGAGGGCATCGAACTCGTGATGTGGCTGATCGCGCGTGGCGCCATGGCCGACGCGGCCGGCGGACCCAAGCCCGTGCTCAAGCACCGCTTCTACCATGTGCCTGCCAGCAACACGGCGGTGGGCCACGCCATTCTCGAAACCGTCTGAGGACCTCTCCATGACCATCAAAGTGGCGCTTGCCGGTGCCGGTGCCTTCGGCATCAAGCACCTGGACGGCATCAAGAACATTCCCGACGTCGAAGTTGTCTCGTTGATCAGCCGCGACCTGGCCAAGACCCAGGAAGTGGCCGACAAGTACGGCATCCAACACGTGACCACCGACCTGGCCGACAGCCTGGCCATCCAGGAAGTGGACGCGGTCATCCTGTGCACCCCCACGCAGATGCACGCCGCACAAACCAAGGCCTGTTTGCAAGCAGGCAAACACGTGCAGGTTGAAATTCCGCTGTGCGACGTTCTGTCCGAGGGCGAGGAGATCGTGGCCCTGCAAAAGCAGACGGGCAAGGTGGCCATGTGTGGCCACACCCGCCGCTTCAACCCCAGCCACCAGTACGTGCACAAGAAGATACAGGCGGGCGACTTCAACATCCAGCAGATGGATGTGCAGACCTACTTCTTTCGCCGCACCAACATGAACGCGTTGGGCCAGCCACGCAGCTGGACCGACCACCTGCTGTGGCACCACGCCGCCCACACGGTGGACCTGTTCGCGTACCAGGCCGGCAGCCCCATCGTGAAGGCCAACGCCCTGCAAGGCCCCATCCACCCGACGCTGGGCATTGCCATGGACATGAGCATCCAGCTCAAGGCCGCCAACGGTGCCATCTGCACGCTGTCGCTGTCCTTCAACAACGACGGCCCGCTGGGCACCTTCTTCCGCTACATCGGCGACAGCGCGACCTACATCGCCCGCTACGACGACCTGTTCAATGGAAAGGACGAGAAGATCGACGTCAGCCAGGTGGATGTGAGCATGAACGGCATCGAGTTGCAAGACCGCGAGTTCTTCGCCGCCATCCGCGAAGGGCGCGAACCCAACGCCAGCGTGGCCCAGGTGCTGCCCTGCTACCAGGTGTTGCATCAGTTGGAGCAGCAGCTGGCCTGATTGCCTATCATCGACGCGCTGCGGCCCCACGCCCGATGGCCTGGGGCCGTTTTTTCATCCAGGAGCGAACCCATGCAACAACGACAACTCGGCCCCTTCACCGTCAGCGCCATTGGCCTGGGCTGCATGAACATCTGCCACGCCTATGGCCCGCCGGTGCCTGAGGCCGATGCCGAACGTTTGCTGCTGACCGCGCTGGACGCGGGCGTGACCCACTTCGACACCGCCGCGCTGTATGGCTTTGGCGCCAGCGAGACCCTGGTGGGCAAGGTACTCGCGCCCCACCGCAGCCGGTTCACGTTGGCCAGCAAGTGTGGCCTGTTCGGTGCCGACCTCAAGGGCGACGGGCAACTGGTGCGTGTCATCGATGGCCGCCCGGCCACGCTGAGGGCCAACTGCGAGGCCGCGCTCCAACGCCTGCGCACCGATGTCATCGACCTCTACTACCTGCACCGCTGGGACAAGCAGGTGCCCGTGGAAGACAGCGTGGGCGCCCTGGCCGATCTGGTGCGTGAGGGCAAGATCCGCAGCATCGGATTGAGCGAGGTGTCGGCTGCCACCTTGCGCCGCGCGCATGCGGTGCACCCCATCGCGGCGGTGCAGACCGAGTACTCGCTGTGGACACGCAACCCCGAGATCGCGGTGCTCGACGCCTGCCGCGAGCTGGGCACCGCCTTCGTCGCCTTCAGCCCGGTGGCGCGCGGTTTTTTGTGCGGGCCGTTGGACACCAGCGCCTTCGATGCCAAAGACATCCGCCGCACCATGCCGCGTTTTGCGCCTGACAACTTTGTCGCCAACCAGCGCCTGCTGTCACCCTATCTGGCCATCGCGCAGGAGGTGGGTTGTTCGCCCGCGCAGCTGGCGATTGCCTGGCTGTTGCACAAGGCGCCACACATCCTGCCGATCCCCGGCACCTCGCGGGTCGATCACCTGCTGGACAACCTGGGTGCCGACGCGGTGCGCTTGTCGCCCGATGTGATGGCCCGTCTGGAGGCCTTGATCAACAACAAGACGGTGGCCGGCAACCGCTACACCGAACAGGCGAACCGCGAGGTGGACACCGAGGTGTTCTGAACCCCGGGTGAGGTGGCGCGTTCAGCGCACCTCGACCGCGTGCGCTGAACGTGCCACCAGCTCGCCAATCGGGGCGAGCGACAGACCCGCCTCGGTGGCCACACGCAGGAATTCCGCCTCGCCTTCGGGCGTGACCGCCACCAGCAGGCCACCACTGGTCTGAGGGTCGCACAACAGCTGTTGCTGGGCCAGGGTGATGGGCGCCACCTTGTGGCCGTAGCTGTCGAAGTTGCGTTGGGTGCCACCGGGCACGCAGCCCTGGGCAATGTAGGCATCGATGCCGGGCAGGCGCGGCACGGCGCTGTCGTCTAACACGGCGGTCAGGCCGCTGCCTTCGGCCATTTCCACCAGATGGCCCAGCAGGCCAAAGCCGGTCACGTCGGTCATGGCACTCACACCCGCCAGGCGGCCGAACAGGCGGCCGGGGCGGTTGAGGGTGCACATCCAGTCGCGCGCCACACCCACGTCCTCGGGAAGCAGCAGCGCCTTCTTTTCGGCCGTGGTCAACACGCCGATGCCGAGCGGCTTGGTCAGGTACAGGCGCGAGCCCAAGGTGCCGGTGTCGTTGCGCTTCATGTGCCGCTTGTCCACCACGCCCGTCACGGCCAGGCCAAAGATAGGCTCGGGAGCGTCGATGGAGTGGCCGCCGGCCAGCGGGATGCCGGCCTCGTCACAGATGGCGCGGCCGCCGCGCACCACCTCGCGCGCCACCTCGGGCGGCAGCACATTGACCGGCCAGCCCAGGATGGCGATGGCCATCAGCGGGTCGGCGCCCATGGCATAGATGTCGCTGATTGCGTTGGTGGCCGCGATGCGCCCGAAGTCGAAGGGGTCGTCGACGATGGGCATGAAGAAGTCGGTGGTCGAGACCACGCCGCGTTCGTCGTCCAGTGCGTAAACGGCGGCGTCGTCGCGCGAGGCGTTGCCGACCCACAGCTTGGGGTCCAGGTTTTGCGCGCCGCTGCCGGCCAGGATGACGTCCAGCACCTGCGGGCTGATCTTGCAGCCGCAACCGGCGCCGTGGCTGTATTGGGTGAGTCGGATGGGGGCGGTGCTCATGTCGTGTCTCGGTCGGGGAGGCTGAACTGTAGCAAGCCCGCGCGCCGGTCGATACAAAACGAAATAAAGCGATACCGCACCGAGACCACGAAGCGCCGACCGGCCGGCACCATGGAGGCCATGTTCAACCCGTGCTCACAAAGGACTTCACCATGAAACCCTGGCTCAAAAAATCCCTGATCGCTGTCTTCGGCGCATCCATCGTTCTGGGCGGTTTGACCGCCTGCGGATCGCGTGGCGACCACGCCCGTGGCTGGAGCGACGAACGCGTGACCGAGATGCGAGGCAAGGCCATAGCCCGCATCAGCAACAAGCTCGAACTCAACGAGGCGCAGAAACAGAAACTGGGCGTGTTGGCCGACGAGCTGATCGCACAGCGCAAGGCCTGGCGTGCACAGGGCGGTGAACCGCGTGCCGAGATCAAGGCCTTGATCGCGGGTGAAAAGTTCGACCGCTCTGCTGCCCAGGGCCTGCTGGAGCGCAAGACCCAACAGGTGCAAGGCGCCGGCCCCAAGGTGATTGCCGCTTTTGGCGACTTCTACGACAGCCTGACCCCGGCCCAGCAGCAGCAGGTGCGCGAGCGCCTGGACAAGCGTGGCCACGGTGGCTGGGGCCGGGGCTGAACATGTCACCGCTGACCCACGACCTGCGCGCCTGTGGCGCCAGCTTGCTGGCCGGCACCGACGACCCCCATGCCGAGCTGCTGGCCCTGGTGTGGGGCCCACGCTTCGACCGCGAGCACGCGCTGGGCCTGTGGGCCCGGCTGTCGCAGCGTCAGCCCCAGGCCGCCCTGCCGGTGCTGCCACAGCTGTTGTCGGCGGCCGACCACTTTGACACACTGGGCGCACCCGCCCAGCAGCGCCTGCGCCGCCTCATCCTGCGCCATCGGCAACGTGTGCTGATGTGAGAATGGCGCATGCCCCGCATCTTGCTCATCGACGACGACGAACAGCTTGGTCCACCGCTGGCCGCCTATTTCCAACGCTTTGAGTTGGCGCTGACCCAGGCGCTGCGGCCCAGCGAAGGCCTGGCCTTGCTGGCCCAGGGTGGTTTTGACGCCGCCATTCTGGACGTGATGTTGCCCGAGATGGACGGCTTCGAGCTGTGCCGCACGCTGCGCAAGACCAGCGACATCCCGGTGCTCATGCTCACCGCGCGCGGTGATGTGATGGACCGCGTGGTGGGCCTGGAACTGGGCGCCGACGACTACCTGCCCAAACCCTTCGAGCCGCGCGAACTGGTGGCGCGGGTGCAGACGGTGCTGCGCCGCCGCCGCACCGCCGCGCCGGCCGAGCTGGACCCCGATGAATGGCGTTTTGAAGGTGGCCTCAGCATCGCGCCCACACGCCGACGGGTGTTGCGCGAAGGCACCGAGGTCGAACTCACCGGCACCGAGTTCGAGCTGCTGCTGCTGTTGGCGCGCGAGCCGGGACGTGTGTTCAATCGCGACGACATCCTCAACCAGTTGCGTGGGCACGAAGCCGAGCTCTACACCCGCGCGGTGGACATCGTGGTAAGCCGCCTGCGCAAAAAGCTCGAACCGCTGGATGCCATCAAGACCCTGCGCAACGCCGGCTACGCGCTGGCGCTTCGCCGCTTGCCATGACGGCGCGTCGCCCGCCCTGGCACCGACGCGCCCGCCAGGCGGTGGGCCACTCGATCAAGCTGCGCCTGGTGCTGATCTTCCTGCTGCTGGCCCTGACCGTCGCCGCCGCATTTCTGTTTGGCGCGCAGAAAGCCTTCTCGGTGGGCTGGCGCGAGGCGGCGCGGCCGCTGCTCATGGACTATGTGGACCACCTGGCAGCCGATATCGCGGTGGGCGGCGCGCCCGACCTGGCACGCGCCCAGGCCCTCACCGAACGCCTGCCGCTGACCATCGACGTCCAGGGCCCCCGCGTCAATTGGCGTTCACACCCCGACCACGAGCGCGCGCGCTGGAAGCGGGAGTCGAACGCCGGCGAGGACGCTGACTGGTCACGCCTGCTGCGTCGCACCACGGCCGATGGCCATCAGATCGAGTTCGGTCTCAACGACGATGCCTTCCAGCGCCGCCCGCGCTTGATTGGCCTGACCCTGGTCACGCTGCTGTTGCTCACGCTCGCCGCTTTCCTCATCGTGCGCCGCATGCTGCGCCCACTGGACGACATACGCGCTGGCGCACGCCGTTTTGGCGCCGGGGACTTTTCGCAACCCATCCCCGTGCAGCACGCGAACCGGCCCGACGAGTTGGGTCAGTTGGCCGCCACCATCAACACCATGGGCCAGGACATCCAGCAAATGCTGGACGCTAAGCGTGCGCTGCTGCTGGCCATCAGCCACGAGCTGCGCAGCCCGCTGACGCGCGCGCGGCTCAACACCGAATTGCTGCCCGAAAGCGAGGACGTGTTGCCCCAGCGCCAGGCCCTGCTGCGCGACCTGCAGGAGATGTCGGCCCAGATCACTGACCTGCTGGAGAGCGAGCGCCTGTCCAGCCCGCACGCGGCCCTGCAGCGCGAGCCGGTGGACCTGCCCGCGCTGGCGCACGAGGTGCTGACCGAACTGGCTGCGCGCCATGTGCGAGCGGCTGAGGTGCGCGTGCGGGTACCGCCGCACTTTCCCAGTCTGTTGCTGGACCGGGTGCGCATGCGCCTGCTGCTGCGCAACCTGCTCGACAACGCGCTGCGCCACGGGGCGGCGTCAACACAAGCACCTGAGCTGTCGCTGGCGGTGGAGGCGGGCCAGGTGCAGCTTGTGGTGCGCGACCATGGGTCGGGCGTGCCCGACGAGCAACTTCACCGCTTGAGCGAAGCCTTCTACCGCCCCGACAGCGCCCGCACCCGCAGCGCCGGTGGCGTGGGCCTGGGGCTGTACCTGTGCAAGCTGGTGGCGCAAGCGCATGGGGGTGGGTTGTGTTTCGAGAACGCGGGCCCGGGCCTGCGTGCCACCGTCACCCTGCCCAGGCCCTGACACAAGGCCTGGCCTTGACCCGCGTCAGTGCGGGCCACGCCGGGCTGTGCGATGCTGACCACATGAACACGCTCACGTTGCCCGGCTTTGCCACCGACCCGACCCGCTTTCTTTTCTTCACAGGTAAGGGCGGTGTGGGCAAAACCTCCTTGTCCACCGCCACCGCCATCGCGCTGGCCGACGGTGGCCGGCGCGTGCTGCTGGTCAGCACGGACGCCGCATCCAACCTCGACGAGATGCTGGGCGTGCCGCTGTCCAACCAGCCGGTGTCCGTGCCTGGCGTGCCCGGGCTCGAAGTGCTTAACATCGATCCCGATGCCGCCGCCGAGGCCTACCGCCAGCGCGTGCTGGCGCAACTGGCGGCCAGCGCCAGTGAGCAGGAGCGCGCGACTGTGCGCGAGCAGCTTTCGGGCGCCTGCACCACCGAAATTGCCGCTTTCGACGAGTTTGCCGCGCTGCTGGCCGGCGAGGGCGGTGGCACCCCGCATGACCACGTGGTGTTCGACACCGCGCCCACCGGGCACACCCTGCGTCTGCTCAGCCTGCCCAAGGCGTGGACCGGTTTTCTGGCCGGCAACGACCGGGGTGCTTCGTGCCTGGGGCCGCACTCGGGCCTGAAGATGCAGGAAGCGCGCTTCAACGCCGCCCTGCGCGCCCTGAGCGACCCGGCGCTGACCACCGTGGTGCTGGTCACGCGGCCCGATCCGCGCCCCATGCAGGAAGCCGCGCGCACGGCCGAGGAACTGAGCGCCCTGGGTTTGAGCCACCAGCGTCTGGCCGTCAACGGGGTGTTTCATGCCTCCGATCCGAATGACCCCATTGCCAACGCCATCGAAGCATTGGGCCGCGACGCGGTGCGGCATTTGCCCGCGGTGCTGGCAGCGCTGCCGCTCGATGAGGTGCCGCTGCGGCCCTTCGACACCGTGGGCGTGCCCGCGCTGCGGGCGCTGCTGAGTGGTGACACGGCACCGACCACGCGGGTCTCGGCATCCGAGATCGCGCTGTCGGGCGAGCCGCTCGCGCACCTGGTCGATGAGCTGGCGGCCCACGGCCATGGCCTGGTCATGGTGATGGGCAAGGGCGGCGTGGGCAAAACCACCATCGCCGCTGCCCTGGCGGTGGGCCTGGTGCAGCGCGGCCACGCGGTGCACCTGACCACCACCGACCCGGCCGCACACGTGGCCGATGCCTTGGCCGGCGCGCTGCCAGGTCTGAAGCTGGGCCGCATCGATCCGAAAGCTGAGACCGAGGCCTACATCGCCAAGATGATGGCCACGCGTGGCAAGGCGCTGGACGATGCCGGCCGCGCCCTGCTGTTGGAAGACCTGCAATCGCCCTGCACCGAAGAGGTGGCGGTGTTCCACGCCTTCAGCCGTGTGGTCAACGAGGCGCGCACCGCGTTTGTGGTGCTGGACACCGCCCCCACCGGCCACAGCCTGCTGCTGATGGACGCCACCGGCGCCTACCACCGGCAGATGATGAGCCAGTACGAAGGCAAGGGTGGCACGGCCCACCTCATCACGCCGCTGATGCGCTTGCAGGATGCCGACATGACCCGCGTGCTCATCGTCACCTTGCCCGAGGTCACGCCGGTGAGCCAGGCCGCCGCCTTGCAGGACGACTTGCGGCGTGCCCACATCGAACCCTGGGCCTGGGTCATCAACAAAAGCCTGGCGGCCACCGGCACCCACGACCCACTGCTGCAGGCGCGGCTGGTGGGCGAACACAGGCAGGCCGAACGCATTGCCAGCGGCCTGGCGCAGCGCACCTTTGTGCTGCCGTGGTTGCCGCAGGCGCCGGTGGGTGTGGCCGCTTTGGGCGCCCTCGTCAGGCCAGCCAACGCAGCAACTGCGCCGTGACGGCCGGGCTGCTCAACAGGCCCAGGTGCCCGGTGCGGTAAAGCACACATTGGTGGTCGGGCGCAAACGCCAGTTGGTGGGCCGGGTCGTCGTGTTGACCGAGTGCGCTGCGCAGCGGCACCAGACCGTCGCCCAGCAAACGTTCGGCGACGCGGCTGCGTTGGCCTGCCAGGGTGGCGGCCATGGCAAAACAGGCCACGCCCTCGGGCAAGGGCAGGGGCTGGCGGCGGTCGTCGGTGTGGGCAAAGCGGTCGGTGGGCGTGGGCGTATCGTCGCTCACCTGGCCGAACCGCAGGTCGGTGATGCCGGCGCTGCGCAGCCGCGCCAGTGTGGCCAGCGGCGCGGTGTGGGGCAGGGCGCCCAGCAGGGTGTGCACCCACTGCCCGGCGCGCTCCAGCGGCGCGCCATGGTGGGGCGTGCCCAGGGTCACCAGGTGGCGCAGTTGGCCAGGCCAGGCCAGGCGCGCCTGTTGGGCGGCAAACACGGCGCTGCGCGCCACCAGGCCGCCCATGCTGTGGCCCATCAGGGTGATCTGGGTCACGGGCACGGGCCAGGCGCGCACCAGGGCTTCGAGTTGGGCCGCAAGTTCGCGCCCGTTGTCGCTGATGTGGCGGCCGGTGTTGTAGCGCACGAACAGGGGGGTGGCGCCCATGGCCTGTGCCAGGGTGTCGCCGTGGTTCGTCACGTCTGTGCCGTTGGTGGCGGTCCATTGTTGGTCGTTCATGCACAAGCCGTGCAAGACAATGAGCAGCCGCGCTGGTGCCCCGGGCAGTGTCAGGCGGGTGGCGGTGTCCAGCACCGTGCCTGCGTGGACCAGTTGCATGGGCAGGGCCAGCGGGTTGCCCTGTGCCGCCAGGCGGTCGCCCATCACGCCGTTGAGTGCGGCGCGCAGCGCCAGGCGCTGGGGTGAGTCCGGCCCGTCAGGGGCGGGGGGCAGCCAACGCTCGGCCCCTGCGAGCAGCGCTTCGGCGCCGATGCCCACCCCAGCCGCCACGCCGTCGATGCTGCGGTACACCAAGCCCGTGATGCCGCGCGTGCGCCCTGGTGCATCGGCGCCGGGCAGCCCAATGCGGTCAAACACCGCGCGGTGCATGCCTTCAACCACCTGTGCCACCTGGCGGGTGGCCAGCGTCAACAGCTGGGCGGTGGCGCGCAGGTCAGAGCGGCGCAGGTGTTGGGGGATAGCGGGCTTGGTCATGGGCCATTGTGGGCCCGAGACGCCCGGCGCGTTAGAGGAGCGCACCCAACAACGGGAGCGTCGCTTCAGTCCGTCGCCGCGTCCAGCGCGGCACGTGAGCGCTGGCGCTCGCTGTGCAGCATGCCCAGGCCGGCCGCCACCAGCAGCGCGATGCCACCCCAGGCCAGCGCGTTGGGCACGTCGCCCCACAGCAGGTAGCCCAGCAGCAGCGCCACCAGCAGGCCGCTGTAGCGGAAGGGGCCAATCACACTCATGTCGCCCGCGCGCATGCTCAGCGTGAGCAGGTGGTAGGCGGCGGCCAGGCACAGGGCGGCACCGGCCAGTTGCGCCATCGAGGCGCTGCCCATGGGGCGCCACTCGCCGCCCAGGCTCCACAGACCCGACAGCACCGTGACCGTGCAGGCCGTGGCCAGCGTGATGATGAGCGAGGGCACCTGCGCCGGCACGCGGCGGGTGAGCAGGTCGCGCGCCGCGTGCAGCAAGGTGGCGAACACACACAGCAGCGCATAGGCGTTGAAGCCCTCGGCGCTGGGTTGCACCACCAGCAACACGCCCACAAAGCCCAGCACGATCAGCGCCCAACGCTTGGCATCGACCCGTTCACCCAGCAGAAACACCGCGAACAGCGTGAGGAACAGCGGCGCCGACAGGTTGATGGCCGTGGCGTTGCCAATGGGCAGGTGGAACAGTGCGGTGAGGTAGGTGAAGGTGGCGCCCGCATCGAACAGCGCGCGCAGCGCCACGGTGGGCTGCAGCATGTGCCGCCACTGCGCCGCCAGGCCACTGCCCAGCACCACGCCACCGAGCAGCAGCGTGGTCAGCAGCCCGCGCACGAAGATCAGTTGGGCCGTGGGCAGCGAGGCACTCACGAGCTTGACCAGCGCGTCGTTGGCGATGAAAAAAGCCATGGCCGCCGACATCATCACGATGCCGCGCCGGTTTTCTGCGTTCATAAGCCCACAAAAAAATGACCCCGACCATGTGGCCGGGGCGAAACAATATCAGCGCACCAAACACCCCATCCGGGGACACCGCCGGGCCGGCTTTGCCGGACGGCTGGTGTCGCCCCCTGGGGGGGTGACGCGCCCTTAGGCGCGGCGCAGGGGGGTCACAGGCTATCTATGAAGCTGCGCAGCTTGTCCGAGCGGCTCGGGTGCTTGAGCTTGCGCACCGCCTTGCTCTCGATCTGGCGGATGCGTTCGCGCGTCACGTCGAACTGCTTGCCCACTTCTTCCAGTGTGTGGTCGGTGGACATCTCGATGCCGAAGCGCATGCGCAGCACCTTGGCTTCGCGCGGGGTCAGGCTGTCGAGGATTTCTTTGACCACATCGCGCAGGCCGGCCTGCATGGCGGCATCGATGGGCGCGGTGTTGGCGCTGTCCTCGATGAAATCGCCCAGGTGGCTGTCGTCGTCGTCCCCAATCGGCGTTTCCATGGAGATCGGCTCTTTGGCGATCTTCATGATCTTGCGGATCTTGTCCTCGGGAATCTCCATCTTGGCCGCCAGGATGGACGCATCGGGCTCGAAGCCGAACTCCTGCAAGTGCTGGCGGCTGATGCGGTTCATCTTGTTGATCGTCTCGATCATGTGCACCGGGATGCGGATGGTGCGCGCCTGGTCTGCGATCGAGCGGGTGATGGCCTGGCGAATCCACCAGGTGGCGTAGGTCGAGAACTTGTAGCCACGGCGGTATTCGAACTTGTCCACCGCCTTCATCAGGCCGATGTTGCCTTCCTGGATCAGGTCCAGGAACTGCAGGCCCCGGTTGGTGTACTTCTTGGCAATGGAAATCACCAGGCGCAGGTTGGCCTCGATCATTTCTTTCTTGGCGTCGCGCGATGACGATTCACCCGCGTTCATGCGCTTGTGGATGTCCTTCAGGTGCGACAGTGGCACCACCACGCTGGACTGCAAGGTGATCAGGCCTTGTTGCAGTTCCTGGATGGGCGGGATGTTGCGTGCCATCACCGTGCTCCAGGGCTTGCCAGCGGCGGCCTGCTTTTCCACCCATTGCAGGTTGAGCAGGTTGGCCGGGAAGTCGGCGATGAACTTCTCCTGCGGCATGCCACATTTGTCCACGATGATGCGGCGCAGTTCGCGTTCTTTCTTGCGCACACCGTCCACCTGATCGCGCACCGTGCCACACAGCTTCTCGATCGCCTTGGCGGTGAAGCGGATGCTCATCAGCTGTTCGGTGATGGCCTTTTGGGTCTTGATGTAGTGCGCACCGCCGTAGCCTTCCTTGTCGTAGGTTTTGTGCAGCTTTTCAAACAGCTCGGCGATGCTGTCGAAGCGGCTCAGCGCTTCGCGCTTGAGTTCTTCGAGCTTGCGGGTCAGTGCCTTGGAGCCGCCCTTGCCATCGTCGTCGTCGGCCTCGTCGTAGTCATCGAAGTCTTCTTCGGCCACGTAGTCGTCGGCCGCGTCGGCGTCGGCAAAACCGTCCACCACGGTGGAGATGACGACCTTGCCATCGCGGATTTCGTTGGCCATGGCCAGGATTTCGGCGATGGTGGCCGGGCTTTCGCTGATGGCGGCCATCATGTCGTTCAAGCCGCCTTCGATGCGCTTGGCGATCTCGATTTCGCCTTCGCGCGTCAGCAGCTCCACCGTGCCCATTTCGCGCATGTACATGCGCACCGGGTCGGTGGTGCGGCCGAATTCGCTGTCCACGGTGGACAGGGCGGCTTCGGCTTCTTCCTCGGCTTCTTCTTCGGTGGCGGCGGTGGGGCCGGTGTTGTTCAGCAGCAGCGTTTCGGCGTCGGGCGTCTGTTCATAAACGGCCACACCCATGTCGTTGAGCAGCGAGACCACCACTTCCAGCGTCTCGGCTTCCACCAGCTTGTCGGGCAGGTGGTCGTTGATTTCACCGTGGGTCAGGTAGCCGCGCGTCTTGCCCAGCTTGATCAGGGTCTTCAGGCGTTCCCGGCGCAGCTTGGCTTCCTCTTCCGACAACACGGTGTCGTCGAGGCCAAACTCCTTCATCAGCGCGCGCTCTTTGGCCTTGCTGATCTTCATGCGCAGCGGCTTGACCTTTTCGGTCGTTTCGGTGGTCTCTGCCACCGCTTCTTCCGCCACCTCTTCCGTCAGGTCTTCGATGTCCGACAGGTCGGCATCGTCCAGCCCATCGCTGTCTTTGGCCGCCGCCGCCTTGGGCTTGCGGCCCCGTTTGGCGGCCGGTTTGTCTGCCTTGGGGGCGGCTGCGGCTTTGGCCGGGCGGCCGGCTTTTTTCTTGGGCTCGGCTTCAGCTGCGCTGGCCAGCAGTTCGTCAGCGGCTTGTTTGAGTTGAGCGGCTTTGGACAGGGGTTTGGCGGCCTTGGCAGCAGGGGCGGGGGTCTTGGCGGTCACAGCGGGGGCTTTCGTCTTGGGCTTGGGCACGGCTTCAGCGGGCTTGGACGCGGCCTTTTTGGCGGGCGTGGTGCGGGCAGCGGCGGACGGGCTGGACTTCTTCTGGGGCATGCGGACCTCAAAAATGTCGGGACAAACACGAACGGGCGGGAACACGGAACGCCCGAGCCAATGGGGCTCGGTCAAGCGCCTGCTGAAGGCAGGGCCTGGGTGCAAGCTGTGTGGGCGAACATTTGGTGTGCAGTCCTTGCGGGGCCGCCACGACGGGGTCATGGGGCGGTGGGCCTGTCGAGTGTGGTGGCTCGGTCGTCGCTGGTGGACGGTAGGCTGGTCCGGAGGTGCTGCTGTCGCGCTTGCGGGAAACCTTGGATTATACCGGCGTCCCGGATTTTGGGGTTTTGTGGGCGCGAATCCGGGCGCTGAGTTCGCGCAGGCGTTGCAGGGCGGCGGGGTCGTCGGCCGCCAGCGTGGCCAGCTCGCTGGCTTCGTTTTCCCACTGGTCCAGGCGCATGCGGTCCATCACGTCGCGCAGCTCCACCAGCTCGGCCTCGGCGTCGTTGCCCGCTGTGGCCTGCTCGACCTGTTGGAGGGCAAAGGATTCGAAGGGGTGACCGCGCAGGCCCTCGCGCAGCGCCGCCCAGGGCTGGGCGCCGTGTTCGTGCAGCTGGGCCTCCAGCCACGTCAACAGCGCCCCGTGCGGGTCGGGCAGGTGGGCCAGCATGGCCTGGTCTTCGGCGCTCAGGCTCTCCCAGGCCTGGGCGTTGGCCAGGAGCAGACCCACCGCGCGGTCGCTGCGGCTGGCGGGGCGCGAGCGGCCACCGGGCGGGCGGCGCGGTCGGTCGGTCGTGGGTTTGTTGGGCCAGGGTTTGCCGTCGCGCCGGGTGCGGGTGCTTGCCCCATAGCCGCCAGCGTTGTTGCTGTAGCGGGGGCTTGGGCTGTACCCGCTGGGTTCGTCGGGTGCGTAGCCGCCCTCCGAGTGGTAGTCGGGTGCGGGTGGGCGCTTGTT
This sequence comes from Hydrogenophaga atypica, assembly GCF_042665215.1. NCBI lineage: Bacteria > Pseudomonadati > Pseudomonadota > Betaproteobacteria > Burkholderiales > Comamonadaceae > Hydrogenophaga > Hydrogenophaga atypica. The sequence goes on along the minus strand of NZ_JBHTCA010000013.1, from coordinate 73,168 downwards.
CGCGCTGCCTTTGCGGGGTGCGCCCTGGCCCGGCAACTGCCACAGCTCGCCCAGCTCGTGCTGGCCCAGCTGCACCATGTCGGCGATGTCGCCCAGCAACTGGCGCTTGAGCGCGCCATCGGGCATGGCGGTCCACAGCGGGCGGGCCTGGCTGGCCATCCGGGCGCGCCCCTCGGCGGTGTCGAGGTCGCAGTCGGCGCTGGCGGCGTCGAGCATGAAGCGGCTCAGCGGCAGCGCGCCTTTGACGGCGGCGGCAAAGGCCTCGGCGCCGTGTTCGCGGATGAAGCTGTCCGGGTCGTGTTCGGCTGGCAGGAACAGGAACTTAACGCTGCGGGTGTCGGTGGCCAGGGGCAGGGCGGCGTCCAGCGCCTTGCGCGCGGCGCGCCGGCCGGCGGCGTCGCCGTCGAAGCTGAACACCACCGCGTCGGTGAAGCGGAACAGTTTGTGCACGTGTTCGGCCGTGCACGCCGTGCCCAGTGTGGCCACCGCGTTGCCAAAGCCCAGCTGGGCCAGGGCCACCACGTCCATGTAGCCCTCGGTGACGAGCGCGTAGCCGAGCTGGCGCATGGCGGTGCGGGCTTCGAACAGACCGTACAGCTCGCGGCCCTTGCTGAACACCGGCGTCTCAGGCGAGTTGAGGTACTTGGGCTCGCCCTGGTCCAGCACGCGGCCACCAAAAGCGATGACCTCGCCCTTGACGTTGCGGATGGGGAACATGATGCGGTCACGGAAGCGGTCGTAGCGCTTGGTTTCCTCGCCTTCGTTCTCATGCACGATGACCAGGCCACTTTCCTCCAGCCGGGCATCGGCGTAGTCGGGGAACACCGTGGACAAAAAGCGCCAGCCTTCGGGTGCGTAGCCCAGGCCAAAGGTCTTGGCAATCTGGCCGGTGAGGCCGCGCTTTTTCAGGTAGTCCACCGCACGGGGCGCGCCCTTGAGCTGTTTTGCATAGGCGTGGGCGGCCTTCTCCAGCACATCCGTCAGCGTGACCTGTTTTTCGCGCGCAGCAGCGGCGCGGGCACGGTCCTGGGGCGAGGCTTCGTCCTCGGGCACTTGCAGGCCCACCTGTCCAGCCAGGTCCTTCACCGCTTCGATGAAGCTCACGCCCGTGTGCTCGGTCAGAAATTTGATCGCGTCGCCACTGACACCGCAGCCGAAGCAGTGGTAGAACTGTTTGCTGGGGCTGACGCTGAACGAGGGCGACTTTTCACCGTGGAACGGGCACAAGCCCATGAAGTTGGCGCCGCCCTTCTTGAGCTGCACGTGCCGACCCACCACCTCCACCACGTCCACGCGGGAGAGCAGTTCCTGGATAAAGGATGGGGGGATGGCCATGGGGGTATTTTGCCTTGCCCCCTGCGTCAGCCGGATGGCTTAAATTGCGGGCTGATTCCCGTGCAACTGGAGACCCCATGACCCACATGTATGAGCGTGATCTGCCGCAGAACGCAGCCAACCATGCGCCGCTGTCGCCCCTGTCCTTTTTGCAGCGCAGCGCCGAGGTGCACCCCAACCGCCTGGCCATCGTGCACGGCGCCCTGCGCCAGACCTGGGGCGACACCTACCGCCGCTGCCGCCAACTGGCCAGTGCCCTGCAACGCCACGGCATTGGCAAGAACGACACCGTGGCCGTGATGTTGCCCAACACGCCGCCCATGGTGGAGGCCCACTTCGGCGTGCCCATGGCGGGTGCCGTGCTCAATGCGATCAACACCCGCCTGGACCCCGAGACCGTGGCCTTCATGCTCGACCACGGCGAGGCCAAGGCGGTGATCGTGGACGTGGAGTTTATGCCGGTGATGAAAAAGGCCCTGGCGCTGCGCAAGGCCACCACACCGCTGCTGGTGATCGATGCAGAGGACGCGGTTCATGGTCCGGGTGACGCCTTGGGCAACCAAAGCTATGAGGCCTTTCTGGCCCAGGGCGATGCTGCATTTGAATGGGCACTGCCTGGCGATGAGTGGGACGCCATCGCGCTCAACTACACCAGTGGCACCACCGGCAACCCCAAGGGTGTGGTCTACAGCCACCGGGGCGCGACCTTGAACGCTTTGTCCAACGTGATGGAATGGGACATGCCCAAACACGCCGTCTACCTGTGGACGCTGCCCATGTTCCATTGCAACGGCTGGTGTTTCCCCTGGACGCTGGCGGCGCGGGCGGGTGTGAACGTGTGCCTGCGCCGGGTTGAGGCCAAGGCCATCTTCGATGCCATGCGCGATCACGGCGTCACGCACTACTGCGGCGCGCCCATCGTGCATGGCCTGCTGGTGAACGCGCCGACGGACCTCAAGGCCGGCGTGCCGGCCGGCATCAAGGCCATGGTGGCCGGCGCCGCGCCGCCGGCCAGCATGATCGAGGGCATGGAGCACCTGGGTTTTGACCTCACCCACGTCTATGGTCTGACCGAGGTGTACGGCCCGGCCACGGTGTGTGTGAAACACCCCGAATGGGACACACTCGACGTGGGCGAGCGCGCCCGCCTCAACGCCCGCCAGGGCGTGCGCTACCACCTGGAACGCGATGTGCAGGTGCTCGACCCCGAGACGTTGGCACCCGTGCCTTGGGACGGTGAGACCATGGGTGAAATCATGTTCCGCGGCAACATCGCCATGAAGGGTTACCTCAAGAACCCCGAGGCCACGCAGGCGGCTTTCAAGGGCGGCTGGTTCCACAGCGGGGACCTGGCGGTGCAGTACCCCGACGGCTACATCAAGATCAAGGACCGCAGCAAGGACATCATCATCTCGGGCGGCGAGAACATCTCTTCCATTGAGGTGGAAGACGTGTTGTACCGCCACCCCGACGTACTGGCCGCTGCCGTGGTGGCCAAGCCCGACGCGCGCTGGGGCGAAACGCCTTGCGCTTTCATCGAACTCAAGGCCAACGCCACCGCCACGGCCGAGGACATCGTGGCCCATTGCAAGAAGCACCTGGCGGGTTTCAAGGTACCGCGCGCGGTGGTGTTTGGCGAATTGCCCAAGACCAGCACCGGCAAGATCCAGAAGTTTGAACTGCGCAAGGCGGCGGGGTCGGCGGCGGCGATTGACGTCTGATTCAGCGTCGTCCCAAGCCCAGGCAGGCCTGAAGCACCGCCACCCGGGCTTGGGCCGCCACCATGCCGCGCCAGTCGTCGGCATCGACGTAGAAGGCGTCTTTCATGCCCTGACGGATGCTGGCCGCCAGGTCGGCCGGTGCGTTGGGGTGGTTGTGCAGCCATTGGTCTGCGCGCAAGGCGTCGAGAAACGTGTCGTAAGGCACGGTACCGAACTCAAGCGCAACCGCGGCCACGTCGGCTTGGGGGCATTCGTCGTAGATGCAGCTCACCACCGGGCCTCGCACCTGCTCGGAGGCCGACTGGCCTTCCCAGGCCGCCACCACATCGGCGCCCCAGAGCCGCCGGCCGCGCATCAGGTCGGCCTGCTCGGTGCGGCCCGCGTGAATTTTTTCGCCGTGACCACGTGGCCCCAGGCCGGTGTGCAGGTCCACCCACGCAACCTCGGTGCGTTGTGCACCGTGCGCGCGCAGCAGTGAGCGCACCGTGCGGTTGCTCCAGCTCGGTGCGTGGCCGCTGTGAAAAAGCCCGTCCGGGTGGGTGGCCTGGCCCGCCGTGGCCGCACGACGAAAAGCCGCGACGCCCAGGCGATGGATGGTGTCGTTCAGTGCCCGCGCGATCTCGGGCGCAGGCGGCCAACTCGGGGGCACCAGCAGCGGGTGCAGCGTGGCGTAGCCGGGGTTGGGCGTGACACCGCTCGCATTGAAGTCGATGCAATTGCGGTTCAGGTCGACGTTGTCTTCGTTGCCACGCCGCAGGTGCGAGAAGCCGTGCGGGTTGATGGCGTGCAGCATCAGCACGTCCACCCCCCGCGCCCACGCCAGTGCCAGCAGCTCGGCATCGTGCAGCAGGTGTTGCTGGCAACCCGAGCCACACAGGCCCTCCACCCCATGCACACCGCTGGAGACGATGAGCAAAGGCGCACGCCCGTCTGCGTCGGCGCGGGCCGGCAACAGGGCAGCGTCCAGCGCCAGTTCTTCGCCCTGACGGCCTCGGTGACCGGGCAGCACATGGTGGGTGAGTGTTGCACCAGCAGCGATGGCCGCCTCAAGGAAGCGGGCGCGGCCCTGGGCGTAGTCGGCCGGGAAACAATGCGCGGGCGGGGGCGCTTGCAGGGGCATGACGTGCGCGCTCATTGGGGCTTGAAGCCGCTGGCGCGGATCAGTTGACCCCACGTCTCGGTCATTTGAGTCATCTGGCGGCCCAGCACGTCGCCAGCGGCGAAATCCACCTGCATGCCCAGGCCCTCGAGCTTTTCACGCAGCGCGGGCTGTGCCAGTGCCTCGCGCAAGGCATCCTGGTAGCGCTTGATCACCGGGGCGGGGGTGCCGGCCGGCGCGTACAACGCCAGGAAATTGGATTGCTCCACGCCTTTGACGCCCTGTTCGGCGAAGGTGGGTGCGTCGGGCAGCAAAGCCGAGCGCTGGGTGCCGGAGACCGCGATCACGCGCAGCTTGCCGGCTTTCTGCTGGGGCAGCAATTCGCTCAGCGATGTGATGCCGGCGGGGATTTGGCCACCGATCAGGTCGGCCACCATCGGCGCGCCGCCCCGGTAGGGCACCGCGTTCGTGGCGGCGCCCAGGTGCTGGCCGAGCAGGCCCGTGGTGAACTCAGGCACGCTGGCCGGCGCGGGCACGCCAACGGCGCCACGGTCCGCCTGCTCGCGCACCCACTTGCCGTAGTCGGCCAGACGGTGGGCTTGTGTGGAAGGGTGCACGGCGAGGCCAAAAGCGATCTGGACAACGCGCGCCACCGGCACGAAATCGGTGGCCGGGTTGAAGCCAGGTGACTTCATGGTCTGCGGCACGATGACCACGGTGTGGTCGTTGGACATGAACAGGGTCTGCCCGTTGGGGGCCGCCTGTTTGAGAGCCACGGCAGCGATCTGGCCGCCCGCGCCGGTGCGGTTGTCGACCACGAAGGATTGGCCCATCTGTTGCGACAGCACCTCTGCCACGTGGCGCGAGGCGGCATCCACGCCACCGCCTGCCGGGAAACCGACCAGGATGCGCACCGGCTGGGCGCTGCTTTGCGCCAGCGCGGGGGCCGCAAGGCCCAGGCTCAAGGTGAGTGCGGTGGCTGCGCCCAGCAGGCGGCGGCGGGTGTTGGGGCATGAAGTGCTCAAGGTTTTCTCCGGCAAACAGGGGTTGAAGGATCGTTGGTGTCGCGAACTTTAGGCACTTGTAGAGATAAGTAAAAGACAAAATTTATGGCATAAAGAAAAGAAAATTCTTTCACTGAAAGGACGTGTTCAGCATGAAGTTCAATACGGGTCAACTGGAAGTGTTTGCGGTGGTGGTGGAGTGCGGCAGCATCCGTGCGGCCGCGCGCCGTCTGGGCCTGACCCAGCCCGCCGTGACCTATGTGGTGCGTGAGTTGGAGCGCCAGGCCGGGGCGGCGCTGCTGCTGCGCCAGACCAGTGGTGTGGTGCTGACGCCGCTGGGTGAATCCTTGCATCGGCGCACGCTGCGCCTGCTGGAAGAATGGCGTCAGGCGCAGGATGAACTCGCGCAACTGCGCGACGGCAGCAGCGGCTCGTTGCGGCTGGCTTTCAGTTCGGGGGCTGCCGCGCGTGTGCTGGCCCCTGCGCTGGACGCCTTCCGGCAAGCCCGGCCGGGTGTGCGCCTGGACATCCACGAACTGTCGCTGAGCGATCCGCGTGACTTGTGGAAGGTGGGGCAGTACGACTTTGCGGTGATCAGCGAACTGGATGAGCCGGTGGACGATCAACTGGACCGCCAGGTGCTGTTTCGCGTGCCGCTTCAGGTCATGGCGCGGCGCAACCATCCATTGGCGCAGGCACGGTTGCTGAGCGAGCTGCGCGACTGCCTGTGGCTGTTGCCGGGCTACGGGCAGCGCGTGATTGTGGACAGGATGCTGGCCTTGTGTGGCGAGCCGCCGCGTCAGGTGATGATGGTGCAGTCGCTGTACATCGCGTTGTCGTTGGTGCGCAGCACCGACGCGCTGGTGCTCATGTCCAACGTGGTGCTGGACGACCCGCAGCTGGCGCAGACCATCGTGCCGCTTCCGCTGAGGGAGCGGCTGCCGCAGCTGCGCGTGTCACTGGTCAGTCAGCACATGGGCGGGCTGACGCCGGCCGCGCGCCAATTTGCCGATGGCCTGTTGACGGTGGCGCAGGGCAGCCTCACGCCGGCTGTGGCTGCAGGAAAACGCGGGCGCGCCGTGGTGAAACCACCAGCTTCTCGCCGTCCTTGAAGCCTTGCGCGCGGAACTGTTCGGCTGGCATCTGGGCCTCGATCAGCGGGTCGTGTCCTCCGGGCGCCTGGTCGTTCAGCGGCCACAGTTCCAGCCGTGCAATGGGCCCGACCACGATGACACGCTGCAGTTCGGCAACGATGCCACTTTCGCCCGGGGTGTAGCGGCGCACGTCCAGGTCGTGTGGGCGCACATAGGCAAAGGCCTTGGCGTCTTGCGCACCGGCGTGTTCGGGGGTGTCGATCGACACGCCATCGAGGTGCAGCAGCCCTTCGTGCGCGCGCCCATGGAAGAGGTTCACGTCACCCAGGAAACCGTACACAAACGGGCTGGCCGGGTGGTCCCACACGTCCTGCGGCCTGCCGATCTGTTCGATCTGGCCGCGGTTCATGAGCACCACGCGGTCGGCCACTTCCAGCGCCTCTTCCTGGTCGTGGGTGACGAAGATGGAGGTCACGTGCAGTTCGTCGTGCAGGCGGCGCAGCCAGCGGCGCAGTTCCTTGCGCACCTTGGCATCCAGGGCACCAAAGGGCTCGTCCAGCAGCAACACCTGTGGCTCCACGGCCAGGGCGCGGGCCAGGGCGATGCGCTGGCGCTGGCCGCCCGAGAGCTGCGAGGGGTAGCGGTCGGCCAGCCAGTCGAGTTGCACCAGCTTGAGCAGGTCGGTCACCTTGGCCTTGATCTGCGCTTCGCTGGGCCGCTGGCCGCGCGGCTTGACGCGCAGGCCGAAGGCCACGTTCTCGAACACCGTCATGTGGCGGAACAGCGCGTAGTGCTGGAACACGAAGCCCACGTTGCGGTCGCGCACGTGTTTCTCGGTGGCGTCCTCGCCGCTGAAGTGGATGCTGCCGGCGTCGGCTGTCTCCAGGCCGGCGATGATGCGCAGCAAGGTGGTCTTGCCACAGCCCGAGGGCCCCAGCAGGGCGACCAGTTCGCCCGAACCGATGTCCAGGCTCACATCGCCCAGGGCGCGGAAGTCGCCGAACTGTTTGCTGACGTTGCGGATTTCGATGCTCATGGTGCGGCTTTCAGGGTCAGGGGGGCGACGCTTGCTGGCGTGTCGCGGCCCGCCGGGTTTTCAGGCGGTAGCTCGGCAATCGCCTTCATTTCGCGTTCGTGTTTCCACTCCACCACGCTCTTGATGGCCAGCGTGACGATGGCCAAGAGGGCCAGCAGCGAGGCCACGGCAAACGCCGCCACCGACTGGTACTCGTTGTAGAGGATCTCCACGTGCAGGGGCATGGTGTTGGTCTGGCCGCGAATGTGGCCAGACACCACCGACACCGCGCCGAACTCGCCCATGGCGCGCGCGTTGCACAGGATGACGCCGTAGATCAGGCCCCACTTGATGTTGGGCAGGGTCACCAACCAGAAGGTCTGCCAGCCCGTGGCACCCAGCACCTGGGCGGCCTGTTCTTCTTCATTGCCTTGCGCCTGCATCAGCGGGATGAGTTCGCGCGCGATGAAGGGGAAGGTGACGAAGATGGTGGCCAGGATGATGCCGGGCACGGCAAACACGATCTTGATGTCGTGTGCCATCAGCCACGGCCCCAGCCAGCCCTGCGCACCAAACACCAGCACGTAAATCAGGCCGGCCACCACGGGCGACACCGAGAAGGGCAGGTCGATCAAGGTGGTGAGAAAGGACTTGCCCTTGAACTCGTACTTGGCGATGCACCAGGCCGCCGCGATGCCGAACACCAGGTTCAGTGGCACGGCGATGGCGGCGGTGATCAGGGTCAGGCGGATGGCGGCCCAGGCATCGGGCTCTTTCAGCGCTTCCCAGTAGGCGTCCCAGCCCTTGCGCAGGGCTTCGGTGAACACGGCAGCCAGCGGCAGCACCAGGAACAGGAACATGAAGGTCAGCGCGACGCCGATGAGCGTGTAGCGCACCCACGGCGCCTCGGTGGTGTGGGGCGATTTTTTGATCGGCGCGCTCATGACGAGGCCCCCGAACGCTTGCGTTGCCAGGTCTGCAGGCCGTTGATGACCAGCAGCAGGATGAAGGAAATGCCCAGCATGACCGAGGCCACGGCGGTGGCGCCCGCGTAGTCGTACTGTTCAAGCTTACCGATGATGATGAGTGGCGTGATCTCGGACACCATGGGCATGTTGCCGGCGATGAAGATGACCGAGCCGTACTCGCCGATGGCGCGCGCAAACGCCATGGCAAAACCCGTCAGCAGGGCCGGGCCGATGCTGGGCAGGATGACCTTGGTGAAGGTCTGCCAGCGTGTGGCGCCCAGGCACATGGCGGCCTCTTCCAGTTCCTTCTCAGCGTCTTCCAGCACCGGCTGCACCGTGCGCACCACAAAGGGCAGGCCAATGAAGATGAGGGCGATGACCACGCCGTTGGGGTTGAAGGCGAGCTGGATGCCGTGGGGCTCCAGGTACTGACCAATCCAACCGTTCCCGGCCAGCAGCGCGGTCAGCGAAATGCCGGCCACGGCCGTGGGCAGGGCGAAGGGCAGGTCCACCAGGGCGTCCACGATCTTCTTGCCCGGAAAGCTGTAGCGCACCAGCACCCAGGCCACCAGCAGGCCAAACACCACGTTGACCAACGCCGCGATCAGCGAAGCGCCGAAGGTCAGGCGGTACGAGGCCAGCACGCGCGGCGCGGTCACGGCCTCGACGAACTGCGGCCAGGTCAGCGAGAAGGTCTTGATGACCAGGGCCGACAGCGGGATCAGCACGATCAGGCTCAGGTAGAACACCGTGTAGCCCAGCGTGAGGTTGAAGCCGGGCAACACGCGCTTGGCCGCGCGTTTCCTGTTGTGGCCGGGCGGCGGCGCGTCCAGCGCCTCCGAGCCGTGCAGGGCCAGGGTGACGGACTGCGACATTTATTTGCCCGCGGTGTAGAGCTTGTCGAACTGGCCGCCGTCGTTGAAGTGCACCTTCTGCGCTTCGGCCAGGGAGCCGAAGTAGTCGTTCACGCTGAACAGTTTGATGGGCTTGAAGGCGCTGGCGTATTTCTTCAGCACGGCTTCGTTGCGCGGGCGGATGTTGTGTTTGGCGGCGATCTCTTGGCCCTCGGGGCTGTAGAGGAAATCTAGGTAGGCCTTGGCCAGTTCGCCCGTGCCTTTCTTGGCCACGGTGCGTTCGACGATGGCCACCGGGTTCTCCGCAATGACGGAGGCGCTGGGGTGGATGGCGTCGACTTTGCCTTTGCCGAATTCGTTGTCCACCGACACCACCTCGGATTCGAAGGTCACCAGCACATCACCGATGTTGCGTTGCAGGAAGATGCCCGTGGCGTCGCGCCCGCCGCGTGCCAACACCGGCACGTTTTTGTAGAGCTTGCTCACGAACTCGGCTGCCTGCGCGTCGGTGCGACCTTTGGCGCGCACCTGGCCCCAGGCGGCGAGGTAGGCCATGCGGCCGTTGCCGCCGGTTTTGGGGTTGACTACCACCACCTGCACGCCGGGCTTGATGAGGTCGTCCCAGTCCTTGATGCCCTTGGGGTTGCCGTTGCGCACCAGGAACAGCATGGTCGAGGTGGTGGGCGCCGCGCCGTTGGGGAATTTCTGGCGCCAGTCCTTGGCGACCACACCCTTGTCGGCCAGGAAGTCCACGTCGGTGGTGGTGTTGAAGGTCACCACATCGGCCTCCAGGCCATCGGCCACGGCACGCGCCTGGGCGCTGGAGCCCGCGTGCGACTGGTCCACCTTGATGTCTTTGCCGGTGGCTCTTTTCTGCTGCGCCACAAAGGCGACGTTGAGGTCTTTGTAGAACTCGCGCGCCACGTCATACGAGACGTTGAGCAAAGTCTGGGCACCGGCCAGCGACGAGGTGGCGAGTGCCAAGGCGGCCACGGTGGTGCGCAGGGAAAAAACGGTCATGAACAGCTCCAGGAAATCAGGGAATGGGCGCGATTCTGAAGACGCGCTTCACAAATACAAACGACTTTGTTCTTGTTTCTTTATGTTCAAAAACACATAAAGAATCAGGCCACGACGGTGGCGGGCGCCAGCGACCGCAACAAAGCCAGGCCGAGCGGCCAGTCGCCGTGGCCCGATTCGATGTTGATGTGCCCTGCATGGGGCAGCCGCACAAAGTCGCTGCCCCAGGCGCGTGCATAGGCGCCGGCGAGGCGCACCGGGCAATAGGGGTCGTTGTCGCTGGCCACCAGCACGCTGCGAAACGGCAGCGGCTGGTAGGGCACGGGCGCGAAGTCGGCCAGCACGCCACGGCGTTCGGGGTCCGCAGGGGCCACCAGCAAGGCGCCGGCCACGCGGGCCAGCGCCGCCGGCGGCAGGTGCACGGTGGTGATGCAGCCGAGGCTGTGCGCTGCGATCACCACCGGCCCCGGCTGGGCCAGGATGGTGTCGGCCAGGCGCTGCACCCAGTCGCGCCGGTTGGGGGCGGCCCAGTTGTCTTGTTCCACGCGCACCGCGCCTTCGAGCTGCTGTGCCCACAGGCTTTGCCAGTGACCAGGGCCCGAGCCTTTCCAGCCCGGAACGATGACCACCGTGCTCATCTGGTGGTGTAGATCTGGTCGAAGCTGCCGCCGTCCGCGAAGTGCACCTTCGCCGCTTGCTCCCAGCCGCCAAAGGCCTCTTCAATCTTGAACAGGTTGAGCTTGGGCAGCTGCTTGGCGTACTTGGCCTGTGCTTTGGCCGAGGTCGGGCGGTAGAAGTGTTTGCCGATGATGTCTTGCGCTTCTTCGGTGTAGAGGAACTTCAGGTATTCATCGGCCACAGAACGGGTGCCTTTTTTGTCCACGTTTTTGTCCACCACCGTCACTGCCGGCTCCGCCAGTATGGACAGGCTGGGGTAGACGAAGTCCACCTTGTTGCCGAACTCCTTCTCCAGCAGATAGGCCTCGTTCTCCCAGCTGATGAACACATCGCCCTGGTTGCGTTGCGCAAAGCTGATGGACGAGCCACGCGCACCGGTGTCGAGCACGGGCACGTTGTTGTAGAGCTTGGCCACGAATTCCTTGGCCTTGGCGTCACCGCCGTACTTGCGTTTGGCGAACTCCCACGCGGCCAGGTAGTTCCAGCGCGCGCCGCCCGAGGTCTTGGGGTTGGGCGTGATGACCTTCACGTCCGGGCGGATCAGGTCGTCCCAGTCCTTGATGTTTTTGGGGTTGCCGGCGCGTGTCACCAGCACGATGGTGGAGGTGTAGGGCGAGCTGTTCAGGGGCAGGCGCTTTTGCCAGTCCTTGGGGATCCAGTTGCCGTTGGTGTGCAGCGCGTCGGTGTCGCCGGCCAGGGCCAGGGTGGCCACGTCGGCGTCCAGGCCGTCGATGATGGAGCGTGCCTGCTTGCCCGAGCCACCGTGGCTTTGTTTGATGGTGACGTCCTGGCCGGTCTTGGCCTTCCAGTGTTTGATGAAGGCGGCGTTGTATTCGACGTAGAGCTCACGCGTGGGGTCGTAGGACACGTTGAGCAAGGTGACCGGGGCGGGGGCTTGGGCCAGTGCGGCGGTGCCGGCGGCGACGAGGGTGACGGCGCTCAGCAGGCGCAGGGTTTGGCGGCGGGAGATCATGGAAAACATCCTTTGGAGAACATCGGGTGTTCGCATGATCTGGAGATTCGTTCATAAACGGAACCAATCGTTTTTTGGTTGTTTATTACGGAATCATCTGAAGAAAAAAACCTTGTGGCGCAACGCGTAACGCGCCAGTGCCAAACCTACCCAGGGGGGTAAGCTTGGGCAAACGGGTAGGATGTGGACAGGCTGTATACAAAAATGTCCACCACACACGCCATGTCGTCGCAACCCGTCACTGGAGCCGCGCAACTGCACCTTCTGTTTGATCAGATGGCCGACGCGGTGTATTTGTTGGACCCGGACACCTCGAACATCGTCTGGGGCAACCGCAAAGCGTGGGAGAGCCTGGGCCTCAGTGCCGAAGAAGTGCTCAACCACAGCGTGCTGAGTCTGCAGAAAGATGTGCACGGCATGCCGCAGTGGTCCGAAATTGCCGCCGCCATCCGTGCCACCGACTGTTACCGCTTCAACGGGCGGCATCGGCACAAGGACGGCCACGAGGTGGTGGTGGAGGTCAACACCACCCACTTCAGCATGGACGGCCGGCCCTACTTTCTGTCGGTGGCGCGCGACATCACCAACCGGGTGGAGCAGGAGCGCGACGCGCAGTCCCGAGAACGCCAGCTCTGGTTTGCCTTGAACGAGGCCAGCGATGGGCTGTGGGACTGGGACGTTCCCACCGGGCAGCTCTTTTTCAGCCCACAGCTCAAGCGCATGCTGGGCTACGGGCCGGACGAAATGGCGCCGGTGTTGAGCACCTGGTCAGACAACGTGCACCCCGAAGACAAGCCCTCGGTCATAGGCACCTTGCAGGCGCATTTGCATGGCAAGCGCGAACGGTACGAGGCGGCGTACCGCCTGCGCAACCGCAACGGCCACTACATCTGGGTGCACGACCGCGGCCGCGTCTGCGACCACGCGCCCGATGGCTCGCCGGCCCGGGTGGTCGGCACGGTGCGCAACATCAACGACCAGAAGGAGCTGGAGGCGCAGTTGCAGCAGATGGCCGCACACGACGTGCTGACCGGGCTGCCCAATCGTCGCGAAGGCCTGCGCTTTTTGGAGTCGCAACTCAGCTTGTGCCGGCGCATGGCGCTGCCGCTGGCGGTGGTGTTCATTGACGTTGATGCGTTCAAGACCATCAATGACCGTTTTGGCCACGGGACGGGCGACACCGTGTTGCAGCGCATCGCCGACGTGCTGCGCTCCGGCATACGCAGCTCGGACCGGGTGTGCCGCTGGGGTGGCGAAGAGTTTGTGTTGATCGCTCCGGGCACCACGCCGGAGGGGGTGATGCAGTTGGCTGACAAGCTGCGTGTCGAGGTGCAGGCGGCCGTGCAGGTTCGCGATGTGCCTGTCAGCGTCAGCATGGGTGTGGCGGTTGCCGAGGGCGATCGCCTGGACGCACAGCACTTGTTGTTCGATGCCGATGCGGCGCTTTACCGCGCGAAGCGCAACGGCCGAAACCGCGTGGAATGGGCGGCTTGAGGGCGTACGGCCTGCGAGTTGTGGGAAAATAGTGCGGCTTTCGTTATTCAGTAGCGAATTTTCAAGAGCGAGAAAGGCACCCTGGTTATGACACCGCGAACTACACGAGGCACCCTCCTGGCCTGCTAAGGCCCGCAGTTCGCGCCTGCCCATTTGTCTTTTTCACTCTCATCAGCGCGGCCCATGCCGCGCTTTTTGTTTTCTGGATGCCCCATGTTGCACATCACGCTCCCCGACGGTTCTCAACGTGAATTTCCCGGCCCGGTCACCGTGGCCGAGGTCGCTGCCTCCATCGGCGCTGGCCTCGCCAAGGCCGCGCTGGGCGGCAAGGTGGACGGCAAGCTGGTGGACACCAGCTTTCGCATCGAGCAGAACGCCGCCCTGGCCATCGTCACCGCCAAAGACGCCGATGGCCTGGAGCTGATCCGTCACTCCACCGCCCACTTGTTGGCCTATGCCGTCAAGGAGCTGTTCCCCGAGGCGCAAGTCACCATCGGCCCCGTCATCGACAACGGCTTTTATTACGACTTCTCGTACAAGCGGCCTTTCACGCCTGAAGATTTGGCCGCCATCGAAAAGCGCATGGCCGAGCTGGCTGCCAAGGACGAGCCGGTGGTGCGCCGCGTGCTGCCGCGCGACGAGGCGGTGGCCTACTTCAAAGGCCTGGGCGAGCACTACAAGGCCGAGATCATCGCCAGCATCCCCAGCAACGAGGACGTGAGCCTGTACCGTGAAGGCAATTTTGAGGATCTGTGCCGTGGCCCGCACGTGCCCAGCACGGGCAAGCTCAAGCACTTCAAGCTCATGAAGGTGGCCGGCGCCTACTGGCGTGGTGACCACCGCAACGAGATGCTGCAGCGTGTTTACGGCACTGCTTGGGCCAACAAGGAAGACCTGCAGAATTACCTCACCATGCTGGAGGAGGCCGAGAAGCGCGACCACCGCAAGCTGGGCCGCGAGCTGGACCTGTTCCACCTCGACGAACACTCGCCCGGCACCGTGTTCTGGCACCCCAAGGGCTGGACCGTGTGGCAGGAGGTGGAGCAGTACATGCGCCAGGTCTACCGCGACAACGGCTACCTCGAAGTCAAGGGCCCGCAAATCCTGGACAAAAGCCTGTGGGAGAAAACCGGCCACTGGGACAAGTACCGCGAGAACATGTTCGTGACCGAATCGGAAAAGCGCGACTACGCGCTCAAGCCGATGAACTGCCCCGGCCACATGCTCATCTTCAAACAGGGCATCAAGAGCTACCGCGATCTGCCGCTGCGCTACGGCGAGTTCGGCAACTGCCACCGCAACGAACCCAGCGGCGGTCTGCACGGCATCATGCGCGTGCGCGGTTTCACGCAGGACGATGGCCACATCTTCTGCACCGAAGACCAGATCCAGTCCGAGGTCGTCGCCTTCACCACACTGCTGCAAAAGGTCTACAAGGACTTTGGCTTCACCAACATCATCTACAAGCTGTCCACGCGGCCTGAAAAGCGCATTGGGAGCGACGAGAGTTGGGACCGCGCCGAAAACGCCCTGGCCGACGGCCTGCGCGCATCGGGCTGCGAATTCCAGTACCTGCCGGGCGAAGGCGCCTTCTACGGCCCCAAGATCGAGTACACGCTCAAGGACGCGATTGGCCGCGAGTGGCAGTGCGGCACCATCCAGGTGGACCCCAACTTGCCCGAGCGCTTGGACGTGGAATACGTGGGTGAAGATGGCAACCGCCACCGCCCCATCGTGCTGCACCGTGCCATCGTCGGCAGCCTGGAGCGCTTCATCGGCATCCTCATCGAACAGCATGCCGGTGCACTGCCTGTGTGGCTGGCGCCAACGCAGGTCGCGGTGCTCAACATCACCGATGCGCAGGGCGATTACTGTCGCGAAATTGCCGCAAAGCTCAAAAAAGCGCTGCCAAATCAAGACCTTAGGGTGGTGACGGATCTGCGCAACGAGAAAATTACGTATAAAATACGTGAGCATTCGTTGCAAAAGCTGCCTTACATCCTCGTCGCGGGCGACAAAGAGAAGGCGGCTGGCGCTGTAGCCGTGCGGGCCCGGGGCAACAAAGACCTCGGTGTGATGTCGCTTGATGCGTTCGTGCAACTCATCGCGGCAGACCTGGCATCCAAGGTGTGATTTCCCTCGTGTGTGATCGCCTGGATGGCCTGAGTTGACCCTCGGCCACGGTTTTTTGTCGTTTGCGACTTACTACAGGAAAAGGATTTCACCATCGCTACCAACTTTCGCGACCGCCGCCAGCGTGAAGAGCGCGCCCACCGCCTGAACCGCGAGATCATGGCCCCTGAGGTCCGTCTCTCGGGTCCGGAGGGCGAGCCCCTGGGCATTGTCAGCTTGCAGGAAGCCCTGCGCATGGCTGGCGATCTCGACGTGGATCTGGTGGAGATTGCCGCCACGGCCAACCCTCCTGTGTGCCGTTTGATGGACTACGGCAAGTTCAAGTACCAGGAGCAGAAGAAGGCGGCGGAAGCGAAAGCCAAGCAGACGGTCATCGAGATCAAGGAAGTCAAATTCCGTCCCGGTACCGACGATGGCGACTACAACATCAAGATGCGCAACATCCGGCGTTTTCTGGATGATGGCGACAAATGCAAGATCACCTTGCGTTTCCGTGGCCGCGAGATCACCCACCAGGAATTGGGGTTGGCCTTGCTGAACCGGATTCGCGACGACTTGGGCGACACGATCCTGGTGGAGCAGTTCCCCAAGCTCGAAGGCCGTCAGATGATCATGATGATCGCGCCCGGCCGCCGCAAGGCGGGTGGTCCGGCCAAGCCAGCGGCTGAAACGCCGGCTGGTGCACCGGCCGCCTGATTTTCAGGCTGGTTCAGGTTTGGGTGTTGTGTGGGTTTGGTCACCCACGCAGTGCCTGGGTGGTGGCAACCAACGTTGCCGTTGCCCGAACAGGTGGTGCCTTGTGTGCCGCCTGACCCAAGTGGCTCGGGGCCAACAAGTCCGCGGAAGGTTCGCGGCGCCTCACGAGCACAAATGAAAAGGAGCATTCATATGCCCAAAATGAAGACCAAGAGCAGCGCGAAGAAACGTTTTCGCGTTCGTCCCGGTGGCACCGTCAAGCGCGGTCAAGCCTTCAAGCGTCACATCCTGACCAAGAAGACCACCAAGAACAAGCGTCACCTGCGTGGTGCGGTGAATGTGCATGAGACCAACATGGGTCACATGGCACAAATGCTGCCCGGCCAGGGCATTTGATCAACGACGAACAGGAGAACACACATGCCTCGCGTCAAACGTGGTGTAACGGCTCGCGCCCGCCACAAAAAAGTTCTGGCCCTTGCAAAAGGCTTCCGCGGTCGCCGCGGCAACGTATTCCGCATTGCCAAGCAGGCAGTGATGAAAGCGGGGCAATATGCCTACCGCGACCGTCGCACCCGCAAGCGCGTGTTCCGCCAGCTGTGGATTGCCCGTATCAACGCCGGTGCGCGTGAACTGGGCATGACCTACAGCCAGTTCGCCAACGGCTTGAAGAAGGCCGCCATCGAGATCGACCGCAAAGTGCTGGCCGACCTCGCGGTGAACGACAAGGCGGCGTTTGCCGCCATCGTGGAGCAGGCCAAGGCCAAACTGGCTGCTTGATCCGCACGGTGAGCCAATGCGCTGTGAGGCGCATTCGCACACCCGAACAAGGGCCGGGGCTACGAAGCAGCACTGGCCCTTTTTCATTGGTGGCTCCGTGGCCGCCGTCCCCATTCAAGGTGTTTCAAATGACAGAGTTGGACTCGCTGGTGCTGGATGCCAAGGCCTTGTTCGAACAGGCCGCCACGCCGGCCGAGCTGGAAAACGCCAAGGCGCAGTTTCTGGGCAAAAGTGGTCGTGTGACCGAGCTCATGAAGGGCATGGCCACGCTGAGCGTCGAAGAGAAAAAGACGCGTGGTGCCGCCATCAACCTCACCAAGCAAGCCATCGAGGCTGCGCTGACCGAACGTCGCCGCGCCCTGGCCGATGCCGAGCTGCAGGCGCAGTTGCAGGCCGAAGCGCTCGACGTGACCTTGCCCGGTCGCCAGCGCGGCACCGGCGGTCTGCACCCCGTGAGCCTCACGCTGGAGCGCATCGAGGCCATCTTCGGTTCCATGGGTTTCGAGGTGGCCGAGGGCCCCGAGATCGAGAGCGACTGGTTCAACTTCACCGCGCTCAACACCCCTGCTGACCACCCCGCGCGCTCCATGCACGACACCTTCTACGTCGAAGGTGGCAGCGCCGAAGCACCCAACCTGCTGCGCACCCACACCAGCCCGATGCAGATCCGCCACGCGGTGCAGCACGTCAAGCGCCACCGCGCCGCGCTGGATGCGGGCAACGGCATGCCGGAGATTCGCGTGATCGCGCCAGGCCGCACGTACCGTGTGGACAGTGACGCCACCCACTCGCCCATGTTCCACCAGTGCGAAGGCCTGTGGATTGGCGAGAACGTGAGCTTCAAGGACCTCAAGGTCGTGTTCACCGATTTCTGCCGGACTTTCTTCGAGAGCGACGACCTGGTGCTGCGTTTCCGCCCCAGCTTCTTCCCCTTCACCGAGCCCAGCGCCGAGATCGACATCCAGTTCCAGAGCGGCCCGCTGGCCGGCCGCTGGCTGGAAGTGGCCGGTTCCGGCCAGGTGCACCCCAACGTGGTGCGCAACATGGGCCTGGACCCCGAGCGTTTCATCGGCTTTGCCTTTGGCATGGGCCCCGACCGCCTGACCATGCTCCGCTACGGCGTGAACGACCTGCGCCTGTTCTTCGACGGCGACATCCGTTTCCTCTCGCAGTTCCAATAAGCAAAGGCCAGCAACATGCAATTCCCCGAATCCTGGCTGCGCGCATTCTGCAACCCGCCGCTGTCCACCCGGCAACTGGCCGACACCCTGACCATGGCCGGCCTGGAAGTCGAAGAACTCCAGCCCGTGGCACCGCCGTTCGACAAGGTCGTGGTGGGCGAGATCAAGGCCGCCGAACAACACCCCAACGCCGATCGCCTGCGCGTGTGCCAGGTCGATGCCGGGCAGGGCGGCGCGCTGCTGCAAATCGTCTGTGGTGCGCCCAATGCCCGCGTGGGCATCAAGGTGCCGGTGGCCCTGGTGGGCGCTGAACTGCCGCCCGGCGATGACGGCAAGCCCTTCGCCATCAAGGCTGCCAAACTGCGCGGCGTGGACAGCGCCGGCATGCTGTGTTCGGCGCGTGAACTCAAGCTGTCGGAAGACCATGGCGGCTTGCTCGAACTCAGCGCCGATGCACCTGTCGGCCAGAACATCCGCGAGCACCTGCGTCTGGACGACACCCTGTTCACCCTCAAGCTCACGCCCAACCTGGCGCACTGCCTGAGCGTGTATGGCATTGCGCGCGAGCTGTCGGCGCTCACCGGTGCACCTTTGCAGACGCCCAGCTTCCCGGCTGTGCCTGTCACGTTGCCTGCCGATGACCGCCTTGCCGTCAAGGTCAGTGCACCCGACCTGTGTGGCCGCTTCTCAGGCCGCATCGTGCGTGGTGTCAACACCAAGGCACAGACGCCGGCCTGGATGGTCGAGCGTCTGGCGCGTTGTGGCCAACGCAGCGTCTCGCCGCTGGTGGACATCTCCAACTATGTGATGTTCGAGCTCGGTCGGCCCTCGCACATTTTTGACTTCGACAAGATTCACGGCGGCCTGGACGTGCGCTGGGGCCAGCCTGGCGAACAACTCAAGCTGCTCAACGGCAACACCATCACGGTGGACGAGAAGGTGGGCGTGATCGCCGACGGCGTGCAAGTCGAATCGCTGGCCGGCATCATGGGTGGCGACGCCACGGCCGTGTCCGACGACACCAGCAACGTGTTTGTGGAAGCCGCCTTCTGGTGGCCGCAGGCCGTGGCCGGCCGCTCGCGCCGCTACAACTTCAGCACCGACGCCGGCCACCGCTTCGAGCGCGGTGTCGATCCCTCCACCACGGTGGAACACATCGAGCGCATCACCCAGCTCATCATCGACATCTGCGGTGGCCAGGCTGGCCCCATGGACGACCAGGTGGTCAACGTGCCCCAGGCCAAGCCGGTGACTTTGCGTGCCGCGCGCGCGGCCAAGGTTATCGGCATGCCGGTGTCGGTGCAGCAGTGTGCCGATGCCCTGCAGCGCCTGGGCCTGTCGGTGTCGGTGGCGGGCGATGTGGTCACGGTCACGCCGCCGCCTTTCCGTTTTGACCTCACCCTCGAAGAAGACCTTATCGAAGAGGTGGCGCGCGTCATTGGCTACGAGCAGTTACCGACCACACCGCCGCTGGCGCCCATCACCGCCA
Organism: Hydrogenophaga atypica; assembly: GCF_042665215.1. Classification (NCBI taxonomy): domain Bacteria; kingdom Pseudomonadati; phylum Pseudomonadota; class Betaproteobacteria; order Burkholderiales; family Comamonadaceae; genus Hydrogenophaga; species Hydrogenophaga atypica. Next base: position 53,634 of record NZ_JBHTCA010000013.1, on the reverse strand, counting down.
AAATTCGGCCCGAAGCCAAGCGCGGTCCTTTCGCGGTGCGCCGCCAGATCGCGCAACTGGGCTACCAGGAAACGATCAACTTCAGTTTCGTCGAAGAGCGCTGGGAACACGAGCTGGCCGGCAACGCCGACCCCATCAAGCTGCTCAACCCCATCGCCAGCCAGATGAACGTGATGCGTTCCTCGTTGGCGGGCAGCCTGGTGCACGTGCTGCGCTTCAACCTGGCGCGCAAGGCCGAACGCGTGCGCGTGTTCGAGCTGGGCCGTGTGTTCAGCAAAGACGCCAGCGTGCCCGACAGCGACACCAGCGTCGCCGGCTTCGCCCAGCCCATGCGTGTGGCGGGTCTGGCCTACGGCGACGTGGGCCCGTTGCAATGGAGCAGCGAGGCCGCGCGCAAGGTGGACTTCTTCGACGTGAAGGCGGATGTGCAGGCCTTGCTGGCACCGCGCCGTGCCACCTTTGAGCCAGCCACCCACCCGGCCATGCACCCGGGCCGGTGCGCCCGCGTGCTCATCGACAGCCAAGCGATTGGTTTCGTGGGCGAGCTGCACCCCAAATGGCGCCAGGCCTATGAGCTGCCTCAGGCCCCGGTGTTGTTCGAACTCGCACTTGACGCCGTGTTGGCCCGCGATGTGCCGGTGGCCCAACCGGTGGCCCGCCACCAGGCGGTGGAGCGCGACATCGCGCTGGTGGTGACCGAGAGCGTCACACATGCGGCGCTGATGCAGGCCATCGATTCGGCGGCCACGGGCGGCGTGTTGCGCCAGGCGACCCTGTTCGACGTCTACCGCCCCAAAGCCGGGCAGGACAATGCGGCGGTGGCCGTTGGCGAAAAGAGCCTGGCCGTGCGCCTGGTTTTCAACAAGATGGACGCCACACTGACCGAAGAGGAAATCGACGCCGCCGTGTCGGCCGTGCTGGCCGCGACACACGAGCGCCTGGGCGCCCGCCTGCGCGCCTGAGACACCGGGAGGAGACACCATGAGCGAACCCGTTGACAACCTCGAAACGCCGGCCCTGACCAAAGCCCAGCTGGCCGACATGCTGTTCGACCAGATCGGTCTGAACAAACGCGAGTCCAAGGACATGGTCGATGCGTTTTTCGATCTCATTGCCGATGGGCTGGTCGACGGAAAGGACGTGAAGATCTCCGGCTTCGGCAACTTCCACATCCGCACCAAGGCCGCCCGCCCGGGGCGCAACCCACGCACGGGTGAACCGGTGGCCATCGAGGCGCGGCGTGTGGTCACCTTCCACGCCAGCCCCAAGCTCAAAGAGCAGGTGCAGGCCACGGTGGGTGCAGCGCCCAGCACGACCCCTGATGCGTGATGACGCGAGGGTGGCGGTGCAGCCACAGTGGACGCAACGCTTTTGCGTCCACGGGCCAGTTGGAGTAGATTCCAAGGTTTGGTTTGTACCGCGTTGATTCCAATGGAAATCCAGCTTCCACCCATTCCGGCCAAGCGCTACTTCACCATCGGCGAGGTGGGCGAGCTGTGCGGTGTCAAACCCCACGTGCTGCGCTACTGGGAGCAGGAATTCACCCAACTCCGTCCGATGAAGCGCCGGGGCAACCGCCGTTATTACCAGCACCACGAGGTGCTGATGATCCGGCGCATCCGCGAGCTGCTGTACGACCAGGGTTTCACCATCAGCGGCGCCCGCAACCGCCTGCAGGAGCTGGCGCAACTGGAGCGCGACAAAAAACGCAGCGGTGACGATGGTGTTGGCATCGGGGGCATGGAGGTTTTCGAAGTTGACACCGCTGCGATGAACGAGAGCGATCCCTTTGAAGCGATGCAAAAACTCGCTTCATCGCAAGACGCGCTGGACGCCTTGCAGCAAGTGCGTACCGAATTGCTCGCCATTCGTGATTTACTGAGCCAACCTGCCGGATAGGATGCAAAACAAGCTATAATTTGAGGCTTGTCGGCGTGTAGCGCAGCCTGGTAGCGCACTTGCATGGGGTGCAAGGGGTCGCGAGTTCGAATCCCGCCACGCCGACCATTAAAATCAAGGACTTAGCTTCGAAAGAGGCTAAGTCCTTTTCTTTTTTCCGGTTAGACCGATAGATTTACCCCCACATTTACCCCCACAGTCCATGATTGCTATGGTGGGTAGGCAGCGTGCAGGTGGTTCCGTGCGGCAGCTGATGACCCGTGGGCAGCATGCGAAGATGCGCAACATGCACATTCAGACCAGTCTCCTTGAGCATGCAGCAGATTTGATCGCGCAGGCAGATGCCATCGTCGTTGCGTGCGGTGCTGGGATGGGGGTAGATTCAGGTTTGCCAGATTTCCGTGGATCGGAGGGTCTTTGGAAGGCCTACCCCGCGTTGGGACGCGAGCGGATCGAGTTCCATCGTATCGCGAGCCCTATGGCCTTCCGCACCGAGCCGCTCCTCGCTTGGGGCTTCTATGGTCACCGTCTAAATCTATACAGGCGTACCGAACCTCATGCTGGATTTGGGCTCTTGAGACGCTGGGGTGACCAGATGTTTTTTGGCGCTGGGGTTTTTACCAGCAACGTAGACGGCCATTTCCAACTTGCATCTACTTCTTGGGGGCTTGTCGAAGAATGCCACGGTTCTATCCATCACCTGCAATGCCTTGATGCATGCAGCGAGGCTGTCTGGACTGCGGACGAATTTCATCCAGTGGTCGACGAGGTTGAGTGCCGCCTTCTCAACAATCCGCCCACATGCCCACGATGTGGGGCGCTGGCTCGACCGAACGTAATGATGTTCAACGATCACGAGTGGCTCGAGCACCGTCAAGCTGGGCAGGCACGAGCACTGGAGGCCTGGCTTCAACTGGTAGAAAGACCCGTGGTAGTTGAGGTTGGTGCTGGAACTGCAATTCCTACAGTTCGACACTTCTCGCATCAAATTCTTCACCGCTACGCAGGGCGCCTGATTCGCATCAACCCGCTGGACTGCACGGTCCCGACTCCGCGAGATGTAGGGATTCAGCTTCGAGCGCTCGAGGCGCTGCAGTTACTTGAGTCAGCACTGGCGGATCGCTGGTGAAAACAGGTCGCGGCAAGGATGCGGACTATGGTGGTTGTCAGCGAGCTGTTGGTCGTGTGAGGCGGCCCCTGTAGCAACCGCCGGCTTCTGTCAACATGGGTCGCGGCGTGACTACCGTGAGTAGCTCAAATGTTTCGCCGTTACCTTATCGTGGCGGCACGACTGCTGTATTCGTTGGTAGCATGGTGCGGGATGCCGCTGGAACGGTGTCTCTAATTTAACCTTGGCGCGGGGGCAGGAGGCATCCATGAAGAAGGGACAATCATTAGCCGATCAGCTAAGTGATCTGCGGAGCGGTGTTCAAACCGTTGTCAAGCGCCAGGTTGTTGAGCCTACCGCCCAAAAAAAATTATGTACTGAAATAGTGAGTGGCAGGCCGCTCATTACTTTCTTGACTGAAGCGGAAGCGGTAGTGGAGCGTGAATCTATGTGGAGCACGGCATCTGCATCCACATCTGTAGTTCATTGCAAAAGATGCTCTTTTTTTCATCTTTTAGACAGTCAGGGGCTTCCTTTAGTTGAAAAAAAGTCGAAAGTAGTAGGTCCAAATGAAGACAGAGACCTGCACACCGCTTCGCGTCGGGTTCGCTCTCGTTGCCCTAACTGTCGTAGCAGTCAAACGCGAGATATGAAGGTAATTTTTGAGAGCGTAGCTGATGCGCAAGCTGCCATCGATGATCTAAGGGTGGAAATTCCGTATATCCTAGATGCGTATCATTGCCCTTTCGGGAATGGGATTCATCTTACGAAGCAGTCCCCTAGACGGCCTGGGGAACACATTGCAGCACTATTTCAGAGTAAGTACATAGAGAAAAAACGATTGGCTAGTTCTGTTCCCGGGCCTGCTCAAGAGGCTGCATCCTTTCCTAGGCTAAAGAAGGAAGGTGGAGCTCCCTCACGCATGGCTAAGAATTTTAGATGTGTATTGTGCGGCTACGCCAAAAACTATGAAATGAATTTAAAGTGCGCGTGGTGTGGTGAGTTGGGATCATATGAGGATGTTGACTAGCGGTAGAAAACTTTGAACTCGTAAAGTTCAGGGCGATAAACTATTGCGCGTATTTTGACCGGCAGCCCTGAATTCCGAATAGGCCTTCTCCCAATCTACATTCGGGAACGCGTCCTTAACCGAGTCTAAAAAGTCCTCGCGGTTCAGCGTCTCGAAGGTCACGTCCTTGAACCGTTCTTCCAGTTTCATCTCCTGGATCAAAGAATCGGCCTTTGGAAAAACTCGATCCAACTCGCTGTTGAGCCACCGGCTCGCGGCTGCCTCCGAAACCTCGCCGTTGAGCGATTGACCAACCAGTGCATCTGGTTTGGTTTCCATAACGCGCGGCAGGTAGTAGGCGACGATTTGCTCCCGTGAAGTGTCAAGATGCTTCTGCAAGTCCGCTTCGACTGTCTTCTGATGCGCCTCCAGCTTGCTGCGAAATTCTTTTAGTCTGGCCGCCAAATGGGGCTTGGCTGCCTTCAGCACCACCCGCCCATGATCCTTGCCGAGCGAAGGTGTGAAGTTCTTGCGTATCTCGTTCAGCGCGTCCTCCAGTGGTTTGGACGACAGCTTGCTGCCCTTCTCAATCAATTCAAACGTCGTGCGCAAACGACTTTCAAGCTCTTTGCTTCCACCCAGTTTCTGGATGTTGGGCGGAATCGCAAGACGGTGGCGTTGGATGGCCGCGCCGGTCAAGCTCAACTCCACGTATTGCAGATACGGCTCGAACACCCGTACCTGACGCGCTAGGTCAAAGCTCACTGGTGGCGCTGCTTTCAAGCTGTTGGTCACTTCGGCTAGCTTTGACGCCGAGATGGGCGTAGACACAACATCCACCGTCAAAGCTTCGATTTGCTGTTTGGCTTCAGGTGTTTTTGCCTGCGCCATGGCAATCACTTTGGCAGCGGGCGACAGCCGCGCGAGAGCCTGTGCCACTTGTTCACTCGACATCCGCATGGCGTTGGAGGCATCGCCGTCGTTGGGTTCCGCCTCTAGGTACAGCGCAGTGGGGGTAAATACATAGCCCTCGTTGTCCACCACAACCAAAGCCGTACGCAGACCAGGCGAGTCGAGCACCGAAATGCCAGCGTCAAGCAGCAACCTGACCGCGCCAACGTCGCCATAGCCCATGCGCATAACGCGATCATCGAAATCCAGACTCACCGTCAGCATTTCTTTGCCCAATCGCTCCGCTGTTTCGACCATTGCCTGCGCCAGATCAAGCTGAATGCCTGGGCCAGCGTAGCAAACTGCTCCTTCAGCCGACCTTACCCACTCGGCAATACGTCGTGGAGACAGCTCGCAAAAAAGTGCACCAGACTTCATGTCTATACCTTGTTTGTGCAACGACGACCAGGCTTTCGCCGCAGGCTACGAACTAAAACAACAAACTCAACTCACCATGCCCTCGAAAGCATCTCTTTCATGGTCAGCCCATTCAACACTGTGGCGCAGGTTTCCCAATCCGCATCCTCCACCTTGCTGTATTTCGCATCAAACGGATTCCGTGTGGCCGCGGTGCGGTCAATCAGTTGATTGGCGGCTGCCTCGTCGTTCAAGGCTACCTGCACCCACACATCTTCCAGGGTATCGGGGATCTGCCCGAACAGGCCATGGATGGCTTCCAGCCGGTCGGCCAGTACCTGGTGCACGCGGTCTTCCACCGAGTCGCGGTAGCGCAGGTTGGCAATCCAAATTTCGCTGCGGGCCTGGCCAATGCGCTGGATGCGCCCTTTGCGCTGTTCCAGCCGAGTGGGGTTCCAGGGCAAGTCGATGTTGATCAGCGTGCCCAGGCGCTGCAGGTTCAGGCCCTCTGACGCTGCATCAGTGCCTAGCAGCAGCTTCAGGTCACCCTCGCGCACGCGCTTTTTGAGCACATTGCGTTCGCAGCGCTGAAACCGCCCATCGCGCCAAAAGCCCGAACGGTTGCTGCCTGCGTAGAGGCCAATGTCCATGCCCGCAAATTCTGGGCGCTTGGCCATTTCATCGCCGGTCCAGCGCACAGTGTCGTAATACTGCGAGAACAGGATGCAGCCGCGCTCCAGCCAGCTCCCGGATACTCCCGGGTGGGTGCCCAGCAAGTAGCCAATCAGCGCCTCCAGCTTGGGGTCGTTGTTGCCACCTTGCTTGAGCAGGCTCAGGCAGCGCCGCAGCGAATCAATTTCCTTGTCGGTGAAGTTCTTGAAATCGCTTGCACCTTGCGGTGGCCGTCCCACCTGCACCGGTGCCTCATCGTCGGCGTCGTCATCCTCTTCATCGTCCGAGGTGTCTGGCTCCTCGCCCAGCAGCTTGGCCACGGTACGCCTTCCGGCTTCCATCGAACTACCCAAGCGCCGCAGCAGCAGCGTTTTGAAGAAGCCCGCGCCCTTCACCCGCTGCGCCAGCAGCTGCGAAAACTCTTCCGCCTCCACATACGCATCACGCAGATAGCTGCCAAGCACCAACGCGCCTTCGTGATCTTCGCCAAATAGCTTCACCGCCACCTTGGGCAAAAAGTAGCTGCCCGTGGCGGGATTGATGGTGGCCTCCAGGTAGGAACGGGTGCGGCGCACGATGCAGCGCAGCAGCGGGTTGTAGTGGGCACCGTACTCAGGCAGCAGGCCGTTTTGCAGTTGTACGCGTCGAATGGCAGGGGAGAGCTGTTCCAGACTCTCGGGCGCAAATTGCCACCGCGTGTCTTCAGCATCCAAGCTGCGGCGAATGCGGTCGAACGCCGGATTTTCGAACTTGGAGGGCAGCGGGTCGCGTACAAATTGCCAGCCCTCGCGCACGTCCGCCGTGGGAACCACCGTATCGCCCGTGGCAATGTCCAGGCAAACATTGGGGCGAAACCACGGGCTGGTGTGCGTCCAGCCGCCCAGAACGCCCTCGTTGCCTTGCGACAGGATGTGCAGCAAATCCCACGCCTCCACCGGGTGCAGTTGCACCGGCGTGGCCGTGGCCAGCAACATGCTTTTGGTCTTGGGGCCCATCTCGCGCAAAAAGGCCATCAGCTTGTTGGGCTCGGCGCGCTCATTGACCTCATCGGCATCTGCATCCACCTTGGGGACCTTGCGACGGCGGGCGCGGTGCGCTTCGTCCACGATCACGCAGGTGTAGCGGCGGCTCAGCAGCTGGCCAACCGCTTCCGGCAAGCCACGAACCACCAGCCCCTGCGACACCAGCCCGATGCGGCGCGGGCACTTGCCCAGCGACTTGGCACCGTCGGACGGGTACTCCAGATCGTTTTCATCCACCCAGGCCTTACCGGTCCAGCGGGCCGATGGCAGATCCAGCAACTCCATCAGCTCGTCCTGCCACTGCTGCAGCAAGGGCTTGGGCGCCAGCACCAAAATCGGCCCGCCCTCGGGGTCGTCAAGCGCCATCAGCATGGCGGCCATGGCCAGCTGCACCGTCTTGCCCAGGCCCACCTGGTCGGCCAGCACCAGGCGTGCACCGCCCAGGCGGTGTCGCTCTAGCGCCAGCTGGGCAAAGTATTTTTGGTGCGGCCACAGGCCCTGCTCGCGGCGGTACACCGGTGCCTCCACGGCCACAGCGGCTGCCACTTGCGTGGGGTCTGGCATTGCGGGCAGTTGCGTTGGCTCGATGACCGTGCGGGTGATGATGCGTTGCACGTCCTGCACGATGAAAGGGCAGCAGGCCAGGTTTACCGCGCGCGGGTCGTTCCAAAGCGCATCAAACTCCGCCTGCACCCAGGCGATGGTTTCGGGGTCGTTGTCTTCCCACAGCAGCTCGTAGTTCAGCTTCCAGGCCGATAGGCTTTCATTCACGCTGCCCATGAAGGCGGTAGCCGTGCCATCGGCATAGCGCAGCACCCCGGCCTTGCCGTGGATCAGGCCAAAGGCCGTGTCCGGCAGCACGCGCACCTCCAGCTTGTTGCTGGTCAATGCGTCGTACAAAGCACGGTAGCGCGGCAAGGCGGCAGGCCGCGCATCTTCGGGCCTGCCCGCGCACCAGCTGCGTCGCAGCGCGGCTTGTGCGGCGGCGGCGGTCACCAGGTCTTGCGGGTCCAGGTCTGAATTGCAGATGATGCGCACTGGCCCGGCCACACTGGCCAGCGCCTCTCCCGCCACCTCAAACAGGCTGGAACGAAAGTATCCCGCAATGCGGTCGTAACTGACGGCGCCACGCAGGCGCTGGGCCAACACCGACTTATCAAGGCGGTTCAGGCGGCTTGAATGGCGCTGCAACATGCGCTGCCTACGTCAAGCGTGGTCGTTGCGCAGACGCCCGGCCAGCATGCGGGCGGCTTCAGAGTCAGCTACCCACTCGCCCATGCCCTCGGCATTGCCTAGTGCGGCCAGCCATTCCAGCAAGTTCACAAAGCCCTCGCGCCGGCCCCAGTAGCTTTGACCAAAGGTGTCGCGCAGGTATTGGCGGCCCGGCTCAGGGCTGTTGTCGTTGACGGCCGTTTCGCGCACAGCAAACAGCAGGTGCCGCAGGGGCGATGCCGCAAAAGGGTGCGGCCCCGCTGCCGCAACACGGCCCCTGCCTCTGCCAACATTGGTTCCCGTTTGGCCTGCAATGCCCGCCCCATCATGGCCAACAGCTACCAAAACGCTAGCGGCCAAGGCGCTTGCGCTGGCCACGCGGGTGCCGTTGGCCTTGTCGCTTTTCAGCAGCGGTTTGATGTCGGTTACGCCAAAGCCACGCGCCAGCTCTTCGTACATGCCCTTGCGGCGCTCGCCCCGGCTCTCGATGTCGAGCGAGCGCAGGTAATAGCGCTCCACGAGGCTCAGGTCGCGCCAGGCGTTCTCCAGACCGCGTGGGATGAGCGTGTCGCAAGCAATGCCCAGGGCCCGTTCAATCACGGCCTGGAAGTCGCTCTTCTCGCCCTTGGCACGCACGGCAAACACTTCGTGCTCCACGTCCTTGCCGTCCAGGTTGCCGTATTGCGTCAGCACCTTCAGGGCAGCGGCATAGGCGGCCAGCTGGTAATCGGCATCGTTGAAGTTGGGTTCGCCGCCTTCATCCAGCGCCTGCATGCTGGCAATCTGGCGCTTCACTTCGTCTTCGACCAGCGGATACACCTCGTCCAAAAAGCCAGGTTCGTTGGCCACGCGCTTGCGCAACACCAGGCAGACGGTGCCTTGCACGTAATCCCCCTTCTTGATACCAGCAGCCTCGGTTTCGGTGCTGATAGTCCAGGCTGCGGTGGCTTTCAAGCCTGCTGCCCAGAGAATCATGCCCAGGTCAGCCCAAACTGCCGGGTCTTTGTGCGTGAACATGACCATTTGCAAGCCGTGGTCGGGCATATGGCGAGCCAGGTTTTTGTAGATCTCGACCATGGAGCGGCGGAAATCATCACCATTGCCCCTCACCGCTAGTTGAGCGCGGGCATCGGGCGTCCACTCTGGGAAAGCGTTGGTGAGCTGTTTGTCGTACCAAGCGAGAAAGAAGTCGCCCAGTTCGTGGTAGTTCACCGCGTCTGCATAAGGTGGGTCTGTGATCCAAAGGTCACAAGCATTGGTCAAATCCCGTGCATCCACCACGGCAGTCGAACCTGTGTTGGCGACCTTGATTGGCGATGCGCCATCCAGTAATCGAAAAGTGGGGCCAATTTTCTCAAGGCCTCTACCAGAGTAGCTGACCAAAGTGTTCAAGGCCTGATTATTGAATGTCTGATCCCCTTTTTCATTGGACCCGTGCCACATCCAAGCACTTCCACGCGAGTCCCAATTGGCGATCCGCCCGAGTCCAAGAAGACATCCAACGATGGCTGCCTTTGACCTTGCTAGAGCAAACGACTGTTCCGCCAACAATCCATGGGTCAAAAGTTGACGTGGCGTAAACAGATGGTGCCAGTGGGTCCAGCCGCGTTCACGAAAGAGGCGATCAGTCTCTGCACCTTGCTCAGGAATACTCTTGGATGGGATAAATCCTTTTCTTTGCCATTCATTGAAACGCTCGCGCAAAAGACTTTGGACCTTGGCGTCACGCAACAAATCGGCGGAATCGGGCGCAGCATAGCGGCGGATTTCTTTGGGTTTGCCATTCCTGATCACAGTTTTGACCCATCGAATGCAATAAAGCCTCTCCTGGAACACATCACCCACGCGGGGCACAATGTCGTCATTGCTCCAGAGGCGCAAACCATCTGGACCACGCAGAGCTTCGATAGACCACGACCGGTTGGCGTCGAACGGATCAATCACCCGACTGTCGTCTACGGTTGCGCCTTTCTTGCCCTTATAGAGTGCGAGCTCGTCCTCGGAAACCACGGCGATATCGGGTTTAAGGCGATCTGAGCCCGGTACGCGTTGCCAGCGCGCTACCACCCTGGACTTTTCGCCGATCAGCCAGCTGGGAGCCAGTGGGATGAAGTAGTCGCACCCTTCGGGTTTCACCTCCACGCAGTACAGGTAGGCATCTGCGCGTTCACCCTGTTCGTTGTGCTCAATGCCCCATGCTGTGACTTGCTGGTCTGCCGCAGTCAATGCAGCGGCTTGCACCCGCGTAACATCCTCTTGCACATCTTGACTGCCGCCCAGAAGGTTCAGGCTGGACCAAGTCAGCAGCCCTGCCACGGGATTCAGATCAGAGGCGAAGGCTTCGCAGCCTATACGCGCCGCCTCAAACGGTATGGAACCACCCCCACAAAAGCTGTCGCCCACGCGGGGCGTGTGACCAAATGTGCGTTGACCCAGTTGGTCGATGAGTTCTGCCAAGCAGGTGGCCGTGGTGCCCAGGTGGGTGTTGATGTCGACCCAGATAGTCGATGTGGGGCCGTCAATATTTTCGGGACGTTTGCAATGCACCAGACGCTCGGCATAGGACAAGGCATCGAACTCGGCCCGGTCGGGGATGGGGCGCATGCGCTGTGCATCCAGCGCCTGCTGCTGCTCGGGGCTCAGGGCTTCCCAAATCCGGGTGAAAAGGGCTTCCTTGTCTTCATCGCTCAGGCCCTGCTTGAGTCCGCGCGCGCCAAAAAACTCCGCCTGCACTTCGGGCGTGGCGGCTTCGCGCCACGCGGCTGCGGGTATCTCGCCCTTGCAGCGCTGCCAGGTGCCATCGTCGTCCATCGTAAGGATTTTGAGGAATATCTCGCGGTCCTTTTTGGCGTCGTTGCTGGCGGGCATGAGCATGCCCAGGATGGACGCACGCACCAGAATCAAGGGCTTGCGGCCCCACCATTTGCCCAAACGGGTCAGCGTTTGCCCGTTGTTGGCCTTGCGCTCTTTGTAGGCCTCGGCCGATAGGCGGGCAATGGGGAACTGGGTTTCGATGAAAGTGGGCATGGATTAATTCAAATTTGATAGCTGCTTGCGCTTATGCAGAAAGCGCCAGAGGCCGATTTGGCCTCAAATTCAGGTGGCGGCGGCCCAGTTGTCCAGCTGCAGGCCAGGCACTTTGGCAAATTCGCGGGTGTTGTTGGTGACCAGCAGGGCGTGTTGGCTCAGGGCGTGGGCGGCAATCATGGTGTCGAGTGCGCCAATGGGAGTGCCACGGCGCTCCAGGTCGGCGCGCAGGTCGCCATAGGCCCACACGGCAGCATCGTCAAACGGCAGGATGGTGAGCGGGGCCAGAAACATCTCCAGCGCCTGGCGGTTGCGGGCCGAGCCGCTTTTGGCCACGCCAAATGCCAGCTCTGCAGCCACCACGCTGCACAGCCCCACATCGCCCATGCGGTATTGCTGAAAGCGCGCCAGCACGGCGGGGGGCTTAGCGTTGATGATGTAGATGCAGATGTTGGTATCGAGCAGGATCATGGGTTGATCTCGTCCCGCTGCTGGGTGTCAGGCTGCTCGCGGGTGAGCACAAAGCCGGGCTCAAAAGCGGCCAGCCCGGCTTGCAGCGTTTGCCAGGGGTTGTCTGCAGGCAGCAGCAGTACGCCGTTGCCAAAGTGCTTCACCACGACTTCAGTGCCGGTGAAGCGGTATTCCTTGGGCAGCCGTACGGCTTGGCTGCGGCCGGATTGAAAAAGGCGTGCGGTGTCCATGGCGGGCTCCTCAATTGGTGGATATCAATGGTAGCTACCGCTTGTGGTTCTGTCCAGCGCGGAGTTGAAAGCGGAATGTTTGCTATTGATTCAATAGCTGCTTGCGCTTTTCAAATAAGGGTTAGAGCCAAAATCGATAGCAAATCAGAGCGACAGCGACAGCTGCGAGTGCCCCAGCAGTTCGCGCCGCGCCTTGGGCGAGAGGCCTTCGCCTTTGACAAACGGGTTGTCGGCCAGCGCCGCACGCAGCGCCTTGCGCCAGCCTATGCCCTTTTGCATGGCCTGGCCGGTGGTGGCCACGGTCATGGTGTAGAGCCACCAGCGCTCTTCGGGGGCCAGCACCTCCCAGTTGTGCAGGGCGTTAGGGATGTCGTCGGGTGGAGCATCCTCTACCGCCCAGCACAGAATGCACAGCTCTTTGCCCAGCGATGGGTGTACAGGCACGGGCTTGGCAGGCGCTTTGACAAACTTGGCCACCGGCAGACCGTTGGCGCGCAGGCGGCGGTTGGCTTCGTCCCAAAAGGCGGGGGCCAGGGCCAACCAGCGGGCGCGGTCAATGACGACGCGCAAGCCGGGGGCGTTGGGCTGGGGTGGTTGCGTGGCGCGTGCACCCAGGCTGTCCAGGTCGTTGCCCCGGTGCTCGGTGATGCAGATCATGTCGCTGCTTGCGGTGCCTTTGGGCACGTCAATCAAAAAGCCGTGGCGGGCCTCTTCGGGCAAAAAACCCAGGCCCACGACCTTGCGGGTGGTGCTTGCAGAACTGCGTGCCATGGTTATTGGCGCACCTTGGCGGCATTGAAGGCCTGGTTGGTGGCTTTAAGCCAGTCAAGCAGTGCCTGGCCGCTGGGGAATGCCAGGCTGCCAATTGCCATGCGCAGGCTGCCTTCGCTGACGATGTCTTGCAGTTTTTGCGCGATGGCTTTGACGGCAGGGGCGTCGTAGCCGCCCTCCAGCGCGCCGGAATATTCGACGTTCTGCTGGCCATCGGCACTCTCGGCGGTGAGGCTGATGTCATGGGCCATAACTGAGCCCGCTTTCTCCAGCCGCCCAATGGTGTCCCACACGGCTGCGGCGTCGTCGAGCTTGGTTTGTTGCGTCCAGCGGGCTGGGGCGATGAGGTCAAGCGAGGGGCGTTCTACGCCCCCCTGCTGGGGGATGGTGATGCGGATGGTTTCAGAACTGAGGCCGTATTCACTGGCGGTGGCCATGGCACACACCACGCGGCAATTGGCGGGCACGCGGAACGGGCCATCGTAAGTGGCAGTGCCCACGCTGGTGGGCGATGAACCATCGGTGGTGTAGCGGATGCTTACGCTGTTGGCCTTGGGCAGCGCGAGCAGTTCCACCTCAAAGTGATCGCCCCGGTTGTGGAGCTGGTACTTGAGGCGCAGCTTGGCCGTCCAGTCCTTTACGGCGCTTGTGCGTGCGAGGTCGGCTGGGTCATGCGCCAGAAAGCGGTAGCGCAGTGCCGTTGCTTCAAAGCGGGTGGGTGTGGGCACCGGGGAGGAAGCCGCAGTGGGCTCTGCGTCGCCGGTTTCAAACACCACAGCGGGGGCGTGCAGGGGCTCGATCTTCAGGTAGGTGTAGCCGGGGCTTTCTTCTTGTACGGAAAGCTCGCGCACCGACACTTCAGGCGCGGGCGGTGGGAATGGGCCACGGCGAACATGGTTGCCCTCTTCGCGCCAATGGCCGCGCAGCAAACATGCGGCTTTGAGGTCGTCCAGCGCCGAGAGTTTGTGCAGCGGCCAATTGGTGTTGACGGCAGCGGCGCGTTTGAAGTCAGACCAAAGCACGACCTTCGTCTCGGTAGAACCAAACAGGCGTGCCTCCGCACGGGTGCGGAAGCTGTCATCGTCGATTTTGGTAGTGAACTTTTGTGCGCCTTCCAGGGTGTGGCGCAGGGTGGCTTCGCCGCTTTGGTTGCCAGCAAAGGCCAGGTCGGTGCCAGTGGCACGCAGGGCGCTGTTGATGGAGGGGTAAACGATCTGGTCGAAGGCTTCTTTCAGCGCGGCGGTGAACTGCAGACCCACGCGGTCACGCAGAGCATCCAGTGCGCGCCATTGCGGGTCGTCAGACGGGGTGTTTTCCGAGCGCAGTTCGTCTTCAATGCTTTGCAGGGCGCGGGTTTGGCGGGCGGAGTCGAGCACCTTTTGGAAGGTGTCACGCGAACCGGTCAGAAACAGCACACGGTTTTTGTACTGCTGCTGGGCCCACCAGGCTTGCCAGTCTGCAGAGATGGGCAGTTGGTTGGCTTGACCACCTGGCCGCACTATGACCAAGGTGGTTTTTTCCAGTTCGATCTGAACTTCGTCAAGTGGCGGCAGCACTTTGATGGCTTGGTAGCAGTCGCGCAGCGAGGGGGCGAAGTAAGACTCCAGGTGCTCGCGCAGCATGCGGTCCACGGTCTCGGTGTGCAGCGAGAGGGCCATGGAACGCAGCTTGGCAGCCAGGTTTTGCTGGTTCTTGAAATACAGGCGACCATCGGTGGAGTTGTGCAGATACCAGGCGCGGGTCGCCAGCTTGTCGAGCACGTTGGCCTTAAAGGTGGACAAGTCGCGTCCCGGGCGTTGCAGGCAATCGACCAGCTGGTATTCGCGCAAGCCATGGATGGCGCCCGGCGTGGTTGATAGGGAAGCGACAAGGATGAGCCGAGCCGCATCAGAGGCATCTGAGTTGCCGTTGGTCAGGTCAATCTGCTCGACCTCGGCATCACCCGAGTGGGCAATGTCGTGGGCGATGGCTTCGCTGAGGGAAGGATTGATGGTACGGACTTCAGACGCAATTTCGTCGAGGTTCAAGTCCAGGTCGTAGGGGTGGATCAGGTCGATGGTGGCCGCTTTGCCCGAGTTCCACAGGTTGGAAACCACCATCTGCATCAGACGAATCACGCCACGGGTCTGCTGGAAGCCCTCGTTTTCCTTGAATTTTCCGACGAGCTCGCGCAGGTCTGGGTGGAAGGGGTAGGCATCCAGCACGCGGGTGAACAGCGTTTCGGGCGATGTGGCGGTCAGGCCCATCTGCACGGCCTCGCGCAGCGCTTCACGGTAGGCCTCTGCCACCTTTTTGACCTCGGCCTCCGGTGCCACTTGTGCGAACAGGCGTCTGCGAAGGATGTGGTATAGCTCGTCGCCGTTGGGGTTGACCGGCGTGATGGGCACGGCGATACGCCGAGACTCGGATGTGATGCCCTGCACTGCGCGGTTGAAAGCGTCTTCCAGCCTAGATTGGCCCACGCTGAAGTTGGAGCCTGCAAGGTCAGACAGCACGAGGCACACGTTGCTCATGTCAGCCACTGCGACAAACAGGTTTGCCAGTGCGGCTGTTGTCACAACGCCCAGGTCTGCATTGCCTACCGGTACGGCAACCGCGTATTCAAGGTATGGAGGCAGTTCATCCAGGAACAGAACCAGAGGTTCACCCCCTAGCAACTGCTTCCAGGCTTCTGGGCCCGGCGCGCTGAGCAAAGGAGAGACGTAGCGGGCGAACTGATCGGCCTTGCCCAGTTGCTGAGCGATGGAGCCCCAGATGCCACCAGCCGCATCGGTGCTGCGGCCATTGAACCCCACTACCCTGCAGGCCCCCAGGCTGGGCGCCGGGTTTTGATTCTCAGTGAGCACTTTGTTGCGCAAGGCTGGATCACGTGCCAACAAGCCTAACGCGATCATGCTGTGCGTCTTGCCACCGCCCATGGCCTGCGAGAGCAAAAACACCGAAGACCCCGCTCCAGACCCACCCAGATGCCGAAAAGCTCGATCCACCAGCGTGAGCATGCCGTGGGTGAAGTAGTTCTCTTCGAAAAAATCTGGACCGCTGACTTCGCCTTTCAAGAAGGTGTCAAGGTTGAGAACCGTGGCACGACGATCCGCCGCATGAACTGACAGACGGGGCTTGCAAAGGGAGTGGATGCTCATGGTTGGCTCAAGATTTGTTCAAATTTTTTGCGGTAGGTTGGCACGCGGCTCAACTTTTACATGACTTGCGTTTGACCTTGTCGACCTTCGGTGGTGTCTGTTCATCCTGGATGTGACGAGGTTTTCCTGAGCACAGTTCGTCCAACTCGTCGCCGCACTCTCAAAAACGTGTCAGACGTAGTGTCGGGCGGTGGGGATCAACATCGCATCTTGAGTGCAGGACTCGGTCTGAAGGTCGGGGGACTGGGCGCTCTTTTTGCCATGATTTTCAACAGAATTTAGGCTCTTCACATGCTGCAATGTACAGTAATGAACTGTGGTGTCAGGTTGGCCTGATATCACCCGAATCTTCGTATCTTTAGGAGTGAAAAATCATGTTTACATCCGCTTATGGTCGACGCCTTTCCGGCAGAAGCGCGCCGGTTGGTGCTTCTGATTGTGAGTGAATTCAATGGGCTAGCTCCCGAGCTTGAGGGCTGGTTCAAAACCTCGCTGCGCGACCTGCCCGAGACGTTACGGCTACGGGTTGAGACGGAGTTTGTTCCGCTGGATTGGGAGACGCTATCTGCCGACCAGCGCCGCAGCGTTGCATTGCAGTTGGACTACCAGCACGATCCCGCGAATGCGCAGGACCGACAGTTCTGGATGGATTTTTTTGAGCGACTCGAGGCACTGAAAGCCCAGTTGATCCAGTGGGAAGCAGTTGCCGCGCCCACAGCAGCCGACTTGGCACAGAAAGAGGCTCGACTAGCCGAGCTGCATAAAAAAATTGCCCTAATGGATTTGAAGATGCAGACCGCACGGGGCGACAACTTGCCAGTAGGAGTACACAAAATAGATGGTGTTGGTAGCCAGTCGGCGGTTAAGCCTGTATCTGCAACACGTTACATCGCATACCCGAAAGCGATGCGCCAGTTGGCCGAACGGCTCGGAGCAACGCCGGAGGAACTGGCTGCTTGGATATGGAGTGGTCCAAAAGACGGCGGGATTGCAGCCTACACGAATGCCAATGAACTGGACCCACCACCCCCGTTTGTTTTCATGCCAGGTAGCGGCGTCAAAGATTACGTAGCTCCCTTAATGGCCTGTTGGTTTAAGGAGGAAGACATTCGCCTGTTTAAGCCTGCCGATCGCTACATCACTGGCGCTGCTTTGATTGACAGGTGGAGTCGGCATTTGGGTTTGCATGCGGTCGCATTCATCCAGGCAAAGATTGCGGAATCGCGACTGATGGATATGCACCCTGTTTACGGCGGAACCCAAGGAACTTACCCTGAGTACGCCGACTGGCCTTCGTTGGAGAGTGGATTTTTTCATCTGTCCGATGTGGTCCAGATTGAGGCAGAAGATTTTGATGCGGCCAGTCAGCCTGGTGAAAAGAGCCCGCCCGCTTTAGGGACTGCCGAATGGCGCAAGCAAAAAGCGAAAGCAGCCGCAGACGCCAAGCACGATAAACCCGGCGGAAGCCGTGACAAACAGCAGCGCATACGTGACATCTGGGCAAGCGGAAAGTACACGACCAGAGATCTTTGTGCAGAGCAGGAGTGTGCGGCACTGGACATGTCGATTTCGACCGCGAGGCGAGCACTCACCAACACCCCTGATCCTAGTCGCTGCTGAGCAGCGCCTAGCCGCTCCTCAGCACAGGCACTTCGCAGATGCAGGGCCAATTGGCCCAATTGCGACATGTTCAATAACACCTACCAAGGTGCCAACATGTCACACACCATCCTGCGCATCCCCGGTGCCAAAACCAAATCCGGCTACTCCCGCTCCACCATCTACCTGCGCATTTCTCAGGGTTTGTGGACCAAGCCCGTCAGTCTGGGGTCGCGCGCCGTTGGCTGGCCTGCCGACGAGATTGATGCGTTGAACGTCGCCCGCATTGGTGGCAAGACAGACGACGAAATCCGCGAATTGGTTGACGCGCTGCACGCTAAGCGCGAAACCCTTTCTGCTGCCTGAGTGTGTCCAACATGACGGCCACCCAAAATCTCACAACGCCAGACAACTCTCACAACTGCGTGGAGCGGGACATGGATGTTGACGAGCAAACCACGCCGGCAATACCGCCTTCGCCGCCACTGGCGTTTACCGTCATAACTGGTGTCAAGCCGTCACGATTGACCAAGGTCATCGGGGTGAATGCTCACGGCAGCATGCGCAAGGAAACTTCGGCGATGCTCAGCCAGGGGTACGCGCAGCGTGTTTTTGTTTCCAATCTGTATGAGCTCAAGCAACATCTGGATGCCTTAACCAGCGCGCAGGCAGTCACCTGGGGCGTCACGAAAGACGACGCTGTGGCGGTCTGTACGCAGGGTGACACCAACGCGCTGCAAATGGGTGCGGTTGCCCGCACACGCGAAAACTTCAAGTTCCGGGCGGCACCCGGGGTGATGATGTTGGACCACGACGGCTTACCTGACGGTGAACTGTCGCCGCTCCAGTTTCGGGATCACCTGATAGCAGCCGCACCGGCTTTGGCAGATGCCCCCATGCTTTGGCGTCCGAGTGCTTCAGCAGGTTGTGTTGGCCCCGATGGTGTGGTGTTGTCTGGCTTGACCCGCCACCGCATTTACATCCCTGTGATGGATGCCTCACTCATTCCTGAGGCTGGAAAAGCGCTGGAGGCGCTTCTGTGGGCCACCCCCGGTGCTGGGTGGTGCGCCATAGGTGTCGCCGGCCAACGGCTGCCTCGTTGCCTGGTCGATGTCTCGGTTTGGCAGCCCGAGCGTCTGGATTTTGCTGGTCCTGTGATACTTGTGGACGGAGTCACTCGTGCCGGGGTTGATGGCGTGATTTACGGCGATGCGACAGCCCAGTTCGACCTGCACCTGTTGATCGATAGCGCCACGCCCACGATCAAGAAGCAAGCCCAGGCTGGAATCAAGGCGGCGCGCTCTGCTGTCGCAGAAAAATGTGAGGCTGCGCGACGCAATTGGGTGACGGAGAAAGCCCCCGCTTTGGCCCAGAGTCGTGGCATCAAGTTGGCGCAAGCCACAGGCGTGCTTGAGCGCGCAGTTGTGCATCAGGTGCTGATGGGTGACTTCGAGCTGACGTGTTCCGATGGCAGGGTGGTTACCGTGGCGCAGCTCCTGGACAGCCCTCACCACTGGCACAACACCCGGTTCGCTGATCCGTTGGATCCGGATTCAGATAAGCGTGTCGCGGTGGCGCGCCTGCTAAACGGCACGCGCCCCGATCTGTTTTCACACCGACATGGGGGCGTGCGCTACGAGTTGCGTCGTCAGTCCGCACGTGTTCAGTTGGGCCGGGGTATGCGGGTGGAAGCTACCGATGCGTTGTTGCACGTCTTGCGTGAACGTAGCGAGCTGTTTGACTTTGGCACCAATGCGATTGCGTTTGTGGCCGAAGGCAAGGCCACGCCAGTCAGTCGCGACTGGCTGGTTGATCATGCTGGTCGGGTAGCGGAGTTCTACAGCGTCAAGATCGAAGAGGATGGCGATGGGAATGTCATCTCAAGGCGAGAAATTCCGGAAGACGCACCGACCTATATCGCCAACGCCATCATAGCCAAGCATGGAAGTCGAAACTTTCGCAAGTTGACTGCTGTGACGACGGCGCCAACTTTGCGGCCCGATGGCAGTGTCTTGGACGAACCAGGCCACGACGCGGCAACGGGTCTGATGTACGTCACGACAGAGCCCTATCCTCTGACCGTGCCGTCGGCACCTACTGCCGAACAGGCTCTGATCGCCTTGGCAAAGCTTTGGCGGCCGATTCGCCTGTTCCCATTTGCCGACGAGGTTGCCGTCGGCGTGACCCTGGCTGCTATGCTGGCTGCGTGCTTGCGGCCGGCACTTCCCACCTGTCCGGCAACCGGCTTTGATGCCCCAGCGGCTGGCACAGGTAAGACCTTGTTGGCCAAGTGCATCGGCGCACTGGCCACCGGCGGTGATGTGGCTGTACTGCCGCCCACCAACGAAGACGACGAATGCCGGAAACGGCTGTTTGCAGCCTTGCGTGGTGGCTCCAAGGTTCTGCTGTGGGATAACGTCCGTGAACCGCTCGGAAACTCGGTGATTGATTCGTTCCTGACATCGTCCTTGTTTGCCGACCGCGTGTTGGGCGTTTCGGAGAATGTGGAGTTGCCCAACCGCTCTCTGTTTCTGGTGTCGGGCAACAACTTGGTCCTGACCGGAGACACCCACCGCCGGATTTTGCTGGCGCGGCTCGACGCGCAAATTGAAACACCCTTCAAACGTGAGTTTGATTTCGACCCGCTCACCGAGGTCTGCAACAACCGCCAGGCTCTGGTGGTGGCCGCACTGACCATCGTCCGGGCCTACATTGCCGCTGGGCGACCCAAGGTGGGAAAGGGGCGTATCGCGTCGTTTGAGCTCTGGGATGACTTGGTCCGCCAGCCTCTGTGCTGGCTCAGGGAGCGAATGTTGGAGTCGGGTCAGGATCGTGCGGACTTGCCCTTGTTTGTTGATCCTGCGGATTCGATTGATCGTGCCTCGTCTGAAAATCCAGAAATCTCCAAGTTGGCGGCGTTGTTGAATGCTTGGATCGCGACATTTGGAAACACGCCAACGTCGCCGGCTCAGGCCATTTCCAAAGCCACGGAGCAGTACGGTGCCCAGTCCGTGTTGTTTGACGCACTCGACGAAATTGCGGGGCAAAACGGGAAGCTCAACGTTCGTATCTTGGGTCGTTGGCTGGAGCGCCACTCGGGTCAACTGTGCACCGGCTTGCGACTTGTGCTTGGCAACAAAACCAATGGTCTCAAACGTTGGACTGTGGTTCGCACCTTGGAACGTGCCGCAGCCGACGAGGCAAACATCGCAGTTGCGAGAGTTGTGTCAAGTTGCGAGATTCACCACGCCGACAGCTTGGCGGATGCGAGCCGGCTCGACGACGTGGAGATTTTTTGATGGCCGCAGACGCCGCAGAAATTGTCATGGCGCAGCTTTCTCGTGCCGGGCTGCAGGTCTCCTTGGCGCCCGCTGGCGGTCTGGCAGTCGCTCCGTCCAGTCGGTTGACTGCAGAGATTCGTGACCTCGTCCGCATCAGCAAGGTGCTGTTGGTCGAATGGTTGACGGCTGCGAATGATTTCGCCTGCTATGCCCCTGCCTCATCTGACTCGCCCGATGTTGTGGAAGCCCGTGCGGAGGCCTATTACGTCCACCACTTTAACTGTCTAACCTGCATCGCTGCTGGAAGAGGATGCCGTTACGGACAACGTTGCAGCGTTGGCAAAGCACTGTGGAAGACCTACGCGACGGACGACCTGAGAAACACTGATGAAAGCCGATCGTGAATAGCACCAACACAGCCAGCACTGTTCCGATGACGCCATCGCCTGACCCTGGCTCGCAGCCTTACGAAATGGTCCGCTTCAATGCTCTCAAGCACGGGATTTTGAGCCGCTACACGGTGCTCAGCCACGAGAACCATGCCGACTATGAGAGCCTGGTGAACTCACTTATGGATGAGCACCTGCCTGCGGGTGCTACGGAGCAGCATTTGGTTGAAGAGCTCGCGAGCGTGATCTGGCGAAAGCGTCGGGTGCTGCAAGCTGAAGGCGCCACCATCAATAAAGGTTTGAAGGATTCCGCCCGCAGCGCCAAGACTGTCATTCCGACAGCGGCACCATTCGAGATGGGTTTGTCTGGTGAGAACACCGACATCCGCGATCTGATGGACCTGACGCCAACAGATGTTGCCGAATGCCGGGAGGGTGCGAAGCTTGAGATCAGTGCCATCAATAAGGCATGTTTCATTTTGCGCAAGGGTGGGCCTCGTTCCTATAGAAATGCACTTCGAGAGTTGATGCCCGATACGCGCGAATGGTGGCAAAACTGTGTTGACGATGAGGAATACGCAGCCGATGCATTGGGGTTGGAGGCGTTCATCAACGAGCGCGTCACCCCCTCGGCGTACCAACAAGAAAAAGAGTCCCGGCATCACGACGCTATCGTTAACCAAACCATTGGCGAAGGCCTGCAAGCTTTTCGGTTGGAGAAGCTGTCGCGCTACGAGACGCATTTGGACCGCAAATTTGAACGCACTCTTGCCATGCTCATCAAGCTTAAGGACCTCAGGACAAGCCAATCGCCGTAGCGCCCTGCATTCAGCTGCTGGAGGCCTGAATCTGTTTCGCAAAATGCGGTCGCCATCACCAAGTGGGCGAGCGGTGATTGACCAACGGTTCGGAAGGCCGGCGCTACGTCGACTACTACCTGCTCAGCCGCGACAGCGCCGTGGGGAAGCTGAAGGACACCCTTGAACGGTGGCGCAGCGAGGGCATCGGACCCAAGTTTCTGAAGCTCTACGGTCGGGTCATCTACCGGCAGGTTGACATCGGGGAGTTCGAGGAGTCGTGCCTTGCAACTGACCTTGCCCCCGAAAAGTGGAGTTCTTGACCCTTGTTGAAAATAGCGACAAGGAGTTGAGCAATGAGTGACAAGCAAGTGCGTGCGCAATACACGCGGGAGTTCAAACTGGAGGCGGTTCGGCAGGTGCGAGCTGGCCAGGCGATTGCGGTGGTGGCCAAGGTGCTGGGCATTCCCAAGGCCAGTCTGAGCAACTGGGTGCGACTGTCATCCAAGGGAGAGCTGGACGGCGTGGGCAGCGCCGACAAGGCGACCAAAGTCTCGCCCGAGCAGATGGAGATTACCCGGCTGCGCGCCGAGAATGCTCGCCTTCGCATGGAGCGCGACATCGCAAAAAAAGCCGCGGCGTACTTCGCGCAGGACACGCTGCGAGGTACGCCTGGATTGACCAAATGAAGTACCGTTACCCGGTGAGCGTGTCCTGCGGGGTGCTGGAGGTCAGCACGAGCGGCTACTTCAACTGGCTGCGTCGGCGAGAGGATGGTCATGGCCGCAGCGGCCCTGGCCGACTCCACAGCGATGAAGCCCTGCTGGCGCACATCCGTGCCATCCACGCCGAGGTCAAGGGCGAATACGGCTGGCCACGCATGCACAAGGAGCTTGTGGCCCGAGGCATCCGGGTGGGCAAAGACCGGGTTCGCAAGCTCATGCAGCAGCACGGCATCAAGGCCAAGACGAAGCGCAAGTTTGTGGTGACCACCGACAGCCGCCACAGCCTGCCGGTGGCGCCCGATTTGGTCCAGCGGCGCTTCAATGCTGAAACCCCCAACCAGCTCTGGAGTGGTGACATCACCTACATCCAGACGGACGAGGGCTGGCTGTACCTGGCCGCCGTCATCGACCTGTTTAGCCGCCAGGTGGTGGGCTGGAGCCTGCAGCCGCACATGCAGGCCAGCCTGGTCAAGGACGCGCTGGCCATGGCGTGGTGGCGTCGGCGCCCAGCAGCCGGTTTGATATTCCACAGCGACCGGGGCAGTCAATATTGCAGCCACGAGGTCCAGAGCGCCATGAAGGGCTGGGACATGCGTTCATCGATGAGCAGGAAGGGTAACTGCTGGGATAACGCTCCAACGGAAAGCTTCTGGGGGCGGTTGAAAACGGCCAGCGTGCATGGACACAAGTTCGCCACCCGTGAGCAGGCCCGGCAGGCGGTGATGGACTGGATGGCCTTCTACAATCACCGCAGGCTGCATTCCTCGCTGGGCTATCTCAGCCCGATGCAATACGAACAACGCTGGTACGAGGCACAGCGTAAAAAGGCCGCGTGAACCGTGGGTTAAGAGCTACACGAAACAGGGGCAAGGTCACACTTCGACTTCTACCAAGGCCCGGGGCAAACGGCTCACTACTGTTTAACGCGATTTGTCATGCGGCCCAATGCGGGGAGGCAGCACAGGCGTACGAGGCACACCTCTTCGCCAAACAGACGTTCGAACCCTTTCTCTGTAGAACTGAGGGCTTGTCATCCCGGCCATACCGACGATGTTGTGGAACTCACCATTAGTCAGATCAGCCCGGTGCGGGTTTGGAAGCTTGACCTTCGCCCCGTTATCGATCCGGTAGTAGCTGTGATCGCTGTGATGATCATGAATCCCCGCTAGGTATCGCTTGATGAAGTCATTACTGACCTCGGCAACAGACACCGCGAATGGGACCAGGACGCTCTTACCCCCCTTTACCCAGTCGATCCAATACACCGGACAATTGTCCAACCGCAAGAAGGAGCTCAATTTAGCTTCCCGCGGTTTCGCAAGGCCCATTCCTGTCCGAATAGTCGACTCGATCAGTCCCCGCCAAACGGTCGGACCAGCGTTGCCAAACACTGCACTGGCCTGCTGAGCCATCAGCGCACTCTGTTGCCTCTGGTGCTTGTCTATGCCTCCGGCGTAAGCGCCCGGGCTATTGGCCACGAGGTCCCACAAATAATCGAATATGGCGTTAGGGTAGAGGAATCTCCGGCTCGGCTGAAGGGCTTTCAGACCGTAGAAATTGGCAATCGACTCCTCGTGCCATTCATGAACAGGACGCTTCGCGACGAGCCTACGGTATGGCCTGTACACCGGCAACCCGCCGGTTGCTTCCATCTGAAGGCAGTGGGCGTCAAAGCGGTAGTGATACAGCTCGTGCGTGTACAGAAATGCCGCTAGAGCGTCCAGGCAATCGGCGAATGACTCCCCGGTACTGATGCTCATGTCGGTGGCCAGAGCAACACAGCGCTTCTTGATTAAGAAAATACCCCACCGATTGCGCGCCGGCGCTCTCAAGACATCCCGGAAAGACTTGTAAAAGGCCAAGTATTCGACGCCCCCCTCGACAACTCCGCCGGCAGCGCCTTCATGGCTTTCCTCCTCTTGTCCCTGACTAACCGGTACAGAATCTAGGTCAACTTCATCGACCACTTCTTGAGCGTCATCGGCACTGGGGATATCTACTCCGGGACGCGGGAACCGATCGGAGTCAGGTAGGAGATCAGGTTCGGGGGCATCATCCAGCGAGCTTTCAACGTGCTGCGCCGCGTCAGCGATATCGGAAGCGGCGCCGGGTCTTGACCTAGGGATTTGTCCAAAGCGTTTGTGCATGTGCAACCTCAATCTCAGCCTGTTGGTCTTTAGAACTACGACTCTTCATCTGCAATCAGAGTCACATGGTAAGTTCGCCCGAAATGGAACACGAACCGGGCGCACGACGTTCGGTCTTCGAGACTGACCGAGCAGCCCATGGCATCGTAAACATTGGGCAATTTACGACGTCGAACCGGGCTTACCACCCACTCGCACTAACGGGTCCGTGCCAAGGTAACTAACGCCAGCATCGTGAGCGACAGGGTCACTCGTCGGTCCTTAGCCCAAGCCGCGAAGCATATTCTGGCCGGGAGCCCCGATTTTCGCTGCGTCGTGTATCCACGCAATCGCATCTCGCTCTAGCTCAGTCTTGTGATCCGTATTGCGCAAGCAACTCACAAGATCGTCGGCAAACCGATCCTTTCCCCAGCCCTTAGCGATATCGAAATACCACCGTAACGCGAGGCGCCGATCGGGACTGCAAGCCGTCCATTTTTTGCCTCATGGCTTAAAATTCTCCCTGGTCGTTGGATCCGAAAAGGTGACTTCTTTGCCACAAATTAGATGGACTCCCTGTGGTGTCACACCGTGTCTGCTGTGGTGTTCTCTTACAAAATCGCTCAGCGCTTGCTCCATTCTTTTTCCGTCTGCCAAAGCGGCCCACATTGCACCTCCACCGGAATATATATTCCGCTTCCAAGTAGCGCTTTTGATACAGCTTTCTATCTGTTGTTTTTCGCTAGATTCCTGAGGCTCTACGTGCTCGAAGGCAAGTTGTACAGCTTCACGTACTTGATCGGCAAGATCGTGATCAATAGCGCGTAGATTCAACTCAATCTGCTTCCAGTCCTCCTCTCGCAATTTCTCTTCGTGGTCATTTACCCAGACAGACTGGACGAATTTGAATAATTCTGCGCCTGAACAAAAAGCCGACAGTTCATAGAAAGCGCCCTCATCTTCATCCGCGCTTTCCCATAGGACTTGATATACAAGAAGCCTGTAGTTGACGATATCGATTCGTGAAATAGAAACAATCCACTGCCAAGAGTCGCTCGCGCCTGACTCATGAACAGAGAAGATCTCACGGTACTCATCCATTGCACAGCCTCCTACCGGCGCTTACTGCCTCAAATCGTAGCTTGTGGGCTTAGATAAAGTACTGCACCAATGCGTGTTCCTCTATCGCTTGAGGCAGAGGCTGATCTACGTCGAGCGATAGGGCACATACCCTGATCCGATGAGTCGGATGAAGCCTCTGCACCCAACTCGGCGGCTCGCCAAACCGACTCAAATATGAGGATCTCTTCGCACACCAGGCCATGCCGGTGGCGAACGGAAACTCGTAGGTGATTTGCCGTCCATCTTCCATGGTCACTCCTTCCCTGAACCCACCTCCCGAAAGGCAATCCGTCGATGTAGACAGAAGCAGTTCCCGAATTTGCTCGATCAAAATCATACATTGATTGACGCCAGTTGCTCCATTTGACGAACTTCAGCAGCAAGCATTGCAGCCATTGGAGCGCGCCGCCGTTCAAAGATTTCAGCCAGAGATCGGTAGTACCAGAGGGTACCTTCGCGACCCGCAGTGAAGCGCTTAAATACATCAGGCCCAATCTTCAGAAGGTCACTGACTATCGCCCGGGCGTTGTGTAGTTTGTCAGAGCCCGAGACGAGCAGCACGTCGTCGGACGCCTGCGCAAGGTGATCCAGGTAGGCACGCTTTCGCTCTCCCCATTCCCCTTTCTCACCGGACGCATCTGGCACCCCATCAGTACAGCCCTCGACGATGGCCAGGACTCGCTCGCCAAACCCTTTCTTGATAGCGGATCTGTACTGAGGCCCCCCATCTTCGAGGACATCGTGAAGGAGCGCAGCGATCGCCTGATCTTCGTCGGCTCCAAACTCAAGGGCGATTGACGCGACGCCCATCGGGTGCGCAACATAAGGAATGGATGTCCCCTTGCGCACCTGTTTTTCATGGGCCTGGACTGCAAGTGCGAGGGCTTCTGAGATTCGCTCTGTCAGCATAAAACTGCCTCCTAGTCATTTATTACGGGATCATCACAAGTGGGTCTGACCGAGTGAGCGGATGGGCGCCATAAAGATCGATTCGCTTGATCTGTTCGCCCTCAACGGCTGCCGAGCGGAAAGCTCAAACATGCGTCACCTCAAGAGAGCCAGTTGTGGAACGCCATCGGCGCCACAACAAACGATCGCGTTTTGTTCGAAACGCTGACCCAAAGTTTTTGCGGCTTGATGCTCCAAACCCAAGACGAGAAAGCTTTCCTCTCCGGGCCAGTTGTTGGAAGGGTGCTGCCCGATTCCCTCCAGAAAGATCAAGCTACGTCGGGTCAGTTCCTCCGCCAGCGACTTTTGCCGTTCTTGGTTTTCGATTTCGGTCAACTTTCGGCTGAATGGGTTGCAGCCGGTGAGGAACGCGGCACAGTCCACGTCGTAGTGCATGTACAGCGACAACAGGCTGTGACTAACCTGCCCGATTCGCAGAGCGAACGGGGGCTCGCCATGCACACGGTAGTGTGTTTCCAAGTATGCCCGGCTAGTGGCGGGATCAATGACAGAATCAGAAAGCAAGAAATTCTCCGGTCTAGAGAGTCTGGATTCTTCGTTTAGTTGCTCTACGTGATCTCAAGCAGATATTCGAAATTTTTCTTCAATCGATATGAAAGAGTCGCAGCGGAGCGCCAAGTACTGCCAGGTTGCTCGGTGCGCAAGGCGCCTTGATTGAAGAACATTTTGCCTTGGCCACCGCGAACCCTGCTTGCAACTGCGCGATGGTCATACCACCGAGCTGCGCCAGTTGAATGCGGCTGTCATCCCAAGGGATGGGGTGCTTATCCCGCTGCGCAATGATTTTGCAATAAGAGGTCAGCAGGCATCGTGATGCGAGGATGGCGGCGATCGGCCTGAGTGCCTCCATCTCCCCTGGGGCCAACCCCAGGTCATAGCTCCAGCCGTCGAGTGAGTGACCAGGGTCGTCGGGGATGATGGGAACTGCCCAGGTGTCTTGCCCCACTCGGGTGGCCTGCAACTTGGGCAGGTGCGCGTAGTGACTGCTCTGGATAGTCCAGTCCCTATAGGGCCCCGTTGGCCAATCTTTGACCTCCATAGACAGAAGCTTTTGCTGTGTCTCGATGTTGAGGCGCCCGTGATGCGCGACGGCGTAGACACCATAGTTGCTGTAGGGGCTGCGATTGCTGACGCGGGCGCCCGACAGATGCCAGCTCGCCAACTCCGCCTTGCTCAGGGTCAGAAATTCCTTGGAAGAGTTGGCCATCAAGGCCTGCGCTATCCACTTTGCTTTCATACTCATTCCTTGTTGAACTGGGACGGTGGTTCGTTGTCTATGCAGCGTGGGTTACTCACCGCCACGACCGTCATAGACCGGGCGTTTGATGTGCCGCGCAAAAGCAACGAGCTGCTCCTCCTCGGCCACCCTGAACGCACTGTTCGCGCGTTTGTGCGCTTCCATCAGCCGCCACCTGTCTTCGTCGTGCTGATACCAGGCAGTGCCCACGTGCTCGCCGTTGTACAGAACGCGGGCATACAGGTCGTTGGGCGAGGTGCATGGGTGGCTGCCCAGACAATGGCTCATCGCGTCGCCCTCTTCCATCATTTCGCGCGGCGTTCGCAGAAACACAAGCCTGAACGCATTCCTGTGGATGGCCTCGTGCCAGACCGGCAGAGGGGTCAACGCTGCGAGCCGAAGACGCTCCTGCTCGCTTATCCAGCGGCGCGCGCAACGCAAGAGGTAAGGCAGTCCCATGGACCTTTGCCGGGTATTCAGTTGCGACGGAAGACCATACGCCCGAAACCAATCGAAGACTTCCTGCCAATCCTGGAAGTCCCCTGGTGTGACAGGTGGCCGCTCACGCCACAAACCCACCAAAAACCTCAGGATGTCATCCCCACAGACCCAGAACTCGCTCGGGGAGCCTCGAATGCCGCTTATCAGGTCGACCAAGTGCGGGGGCACCAGCTTTCCGGAACCCACGATGACATGCGCCTTGACCACGCCAATGGCCGCATCAATCGTGTTTGCTCCAAAGTGTCGGATGGCCTGTATTAACAGGTACCGGCTGTGTTTGAGCAGCAAGCGCCAGCCTAGCCGGCCGATTCTTGGATGCTTCAAGTGGCATTTCAACCGTTGCACCGGCTCGCCACCAGGTGGGAAGTCCTGGTCCTGGGCGCACAAAACGAACCACTGGGTCAAGCCAGGGTCATCCCGCCGGATGGTGGCCAACGCGTGTTGGTGTTCGACCATCCAGTTGTAGGAGGAAATGCGCACGTCGCAGCCGTTCGGATGACGCTTGAGACCGACGAACGACACGGCCTGCTTCATCACCCTGTAGTCCAACTGCAAGGCCTGTCGAATGCGCGCGTCCAGCCGACTGCTGCGGGCGTAGGCCAGCACCCGGCGGCGCAGCTTCAGAAAGACGGCGCTGTTGAGAGCCCTGGGCTCAGGTGCCGTGCGCCTCCCTCCAAAGTCCAGGTGTTCCTGCACGTACTCCCACTTGGTGGCGTCCCGGTGGTGGGCATACCAGGGCGAGCGCGAGCCCATCTGGAACAAATCCAGTTCTGCATCACCCACGGGCTTGAGAACAAGCAGCCCACAAGATTTGGCGTGCCAGCGCAGCGCGGTTATGCGACCACTGGCCCACACCACCAGCACCCACAGCCGCAGCACCTGCACCACCTTCTTGTCCCCTCGCCAGGGGTATACCTGCACCGGGTTGTCCATCACGCCGCGCAGGCGTTCCCACAGGTGGTGCGCGCCCAGTCGGTAGCCCACCAAGCGGTCAGGCAACAGGCCGAAGTGTGGATGCAACAGCGGTACCTCGATGGGCAATAGCGTGGCAAGTGCCTCTGCAGGCATGGCGTCGAGGTTGAGCGCCTCGTCAACGGACGGCCTGGCGCCCATGCCGTCACCGGACAGATGCCCGTTGCGAGTGCCTTCCGGCTCCTGGTTGGGGTGCTGGTCTGGCATGACTGCGACCTCAGGACTGATAGACCCGCAGGGCTTGCACGGTGTTGCGATGCAGCCGCAGAACTGGCTCGATGCCGCCCGCACTGTCGCGCTGGTAGCCGCCGGCCAGATTCCAGACCAAGGGCTTATCCTTGAAAGCCTGAAATACCAGGTGGTCGCGCTTGCACATCGCCACGTCGCTCAGCATGCCGCCCAGCGGGTCTTTGAGATGCGGGTCGGCACCGGCCTGGTAAATCAGCAGGTCCACACCAGCGCAGTCTTGCAGGGACTGTTCCAGCCAACTCAGGAACTTCCCACCGCCTTGGCCCACATCAGCGGCCGTTCGGAAGTGTTTGCCCATGGTGTGGTGGCGCACGCCGCGCACCGCCAGTCGGTCAAGGATGTTTTGGGTGCCATTGCCATAGTGGGCATCGCAATCGATGATGCCCACGCTACTCACCTCACCAGAGGCCAGCAGTGCCAAAGCAGTGACCATCAGGCCATTGAACGTGCAATACCCGCCTGCGAAGTCGTAGCCCGCATGGTGAAAGCCACTGGTGGGTGAGCACACATTGGTCTGGTGAGCCAGCGCATGGCGGGCAGCAGCCAGCAGCGAGCCGCTGGTGTACGGCAAGGAGGCCGCCACTTCGGCATCGCGGTTGTTGAACCCATTGGGCATTTCAAGCGACAGCACGCCATCCACAAAGATGGGGTCGTGCGCCCGAATCAAATCCTCCGGCGTCACAGGCTCAAAGCTCAGAACGTCGCTCTCCTGAATGAGGCCATGCTGGAGCCAGTCGGCCACCACCAGCGCGGGCTTGGCCGCCGATGGGGAGTAGGCGCCGGCATTGCGGGCGGTTTGTTCGGGTCGGTAAAACACTTTCAAGGGCTGGTCCTTTGGGGTTGTTTGCTGTGCGGGTTTTTGGCTCGAGGATGTGGACGAACTGGCTTGGTTGGTTGGTGACAGGTGGGTGCGGTTCTTTTGCGGCAGATACGTCAGCCGACCAGTGCCAGTTCCTGCATCTGTTCCTGTGCTTGCTCCTGTTCCTGCAAGACCATCTCTTCCGCGTTGTCAGCAGCACCCTGACAGCGAATGGGCCGCAGATAGCGGTCAGGAATGGGGCCCTCCAGGCTGTAGATGTAGTTGCCTTTCATTTGCCAAATCATCATGTCTTAACAGTTGCACCACCAGGCAGGCACTTCACCCCAGTCCCAGTCGGGTGTGCTGACGTGCCGATAGAGCACACGTACGATGTCGCCTCGGTTCTCGGGAAACTCGGTGTTCACGGTCATAGCCAAATCGCCAGGTTTGCAGTTCAACCTCATGTCAAGCCTCCACGGTGTGATGGGTCGGGGAGGGAATTGCTGCGTCGGCGTTGGTGCCGGCACTTCTGTCTCGCGGCAGTCCACGAATGGGTCGCAATGCCCGGTCTTCGATGGCGATGTTGTCCGACTGGCTTGAGACCGCCGCAGCACGGCCGCGGCTCGGCGAAAAGCACATCCACATCGGGTCGCCCACGGGACGAATCACCCACCAGTGCCCCGGTTCATCGACGAACGTGGCCGGCTTGACCACAGTCACGAAGCGACCGATGTTGGCTTCGCAGCCGTGCTCATCGGCGATGACCACGGCCAGGTCTCCTGCTTTGCAATTCAGAGGCATGTTTATTTCCTGTTCTCTTCAGCGAGTGGTGGGAGGTCTGTTCTGCTTCGCAGGCTTACTCAGCCAGCGCGGCATGCAGGGTTGCAGTCAACGTTGCCAGCTCTTCGCGGGTCAACGTCAGGCTGAGCGTCGTTTGCTCATCGCCGGGGTTTCGTGCTCCGGCCCAGCGGCTGGCAATGCGAAGGTGAAACGAGCCTTGCGGCCTCAGGATGGGGCGCACCTGGGCGCTGTAGGTGAATCCCCCCGCATCGAGGAAGGCGTGGGGTGCGTGGGGTGTCTTGTCGGTCATGGCGAAATCCTTTGCGTTGTGGGTTGCAAGTGGTCGGAATCGGTTGGTGCTTGTGGTTGTCTGGGGACAGGCTGCGCCTGGCTTCATGGCTGGCCGAGGAGGTTGTTCGTCCGGTGGCCCCTATGCCGACTGAGCGGCAGTGCCCTCTCAGGCACCCGTGGCCGCTTGGCCATAACCCAGCGCCTTGCGACGCTCGGCCAGTGAGCGGGCGAGGTCCTTTCGAACCCCACCGCGACCCGCCTTCGCAGGACGGGGCAGTTGCATCGGCCGCCGAGTGGCATCAGCACCTTGCGGCGCTTTGCCGGCATCGAGCCAGGCAAAGCCCTGTTGGCGGTTCAGGGTGCCAACCTGAACGCGCCCGTCGCTGACGGCGACGCTGTGGGCCTGGTAGCCCCGGGGCAGCTTGATGGCTGCCACCTGTTGAAGGAGCGCGGCTTGCTGCTCCTTGCGCTTGCGGTGCTCGATGAGCTCGCGCTGCGCCTTTCTCACCAAGGTCTCACGGCGCTGGCGGTCCAGCGTCGTGTCGTTGAGGACCCTGTTGACCTTGCGAGCAATCGCTTGCTCCACGGGGTCGTTGGACAGGGACTCGACGAAGGGGGTGTTCGACATGCATGACTCCTTTTGCGAAACGTCTGAACACACCGCGACGGCGTCGGAGAAGGCGATACTTCTCCCGACCGCGTGCTGTGGCGCTTCTGACGAGCCGGCATTCCGAAGGGGTGCAGGCGTGCGCAGACGCACCACCGCTGTCGCGGTGAAATGGGCTCGTTAACGTTTCGGGGGTGTCAGCGAAGCATTCGCTGCGAGGTCATGTCTGTCTGGGCCATGTGAAGCTCTCCGAGTCAAAGTCGTTTCCGAAAATGGCTTCCGGTTGCCCGGAGAGCCGCTCTTTAGCCAGCATTTGTGAGTCGCCCCGGCAATCTGTCGGTCAAATCCGGCGACGGTTCTGTCTTGCGACACAACCAGAGTTCCAAACGAAAAAAACCCGCTTCGACTGTCTTGCGGGCGGCTCGTCGAAACGAGGGGCCCAGCAAACGCCAAAACGGGTTTGGTCGCTTTAGCAGTATTTGTAAAGCGCTCTGCAATTTGACAGAACTCAGCGCTGGCGTGAATTATAGCGAGTCGACCCAACTTGTCAACCCCCTCGCGCAAAACTGCGTCACTAAGGCCCGAAAACGGGCTTCTGGGCGATGTTTTGAGAAAAAATAGGACGCACCGGAGCCAGCGAGGAAAATTGACGCCACGGCAGCCTGCCCGGGTTGCTGAAGGCGTGGCTCAAACGCGTCCGCGCCCACATCGAAGCGCAGTCGCCGCGAATTCAAACCTTCCCTTGGGCCCCAAACCAGGGTGCCGTGACGGCTTGCAGGACCAACTGCATCCCCTCCAGGTCTAGGCGGTTGTGTTTGACCACCTTGACCCAACTCGCACGAGCTTTTGGGGTGAGTTGGGCGTACTCGCGCCCCTCCCGCAATTGCCCGCGTACCAGGCGTAAGGCCGCACCCACGACAGCTTGGCCGTACCGCGCAGGCTGAGGCCTGCCAATGCAGGTCAAAAAGTGGTGCAGCGATGCCTCAGGTGGCGTGTGGCCATAGGTCTTGCGGTACCAGGGGCGTGCGGTCTTGATGGCGTTGCGGTAGACGAGACACAAGCGGGCCTGCCAGTCGGTGGTGGATAGTGCCGCCATCATGTGGCGCCAGTCGTGCTCGCTCCAGCTCACCACTCGGCGGTCTTCAAGCTCGGCAAGGAGAACCAACCGCCGCACCTGTTCCTCATGGTCCTCCAAGAGAACGTCTTTGGCGCGATAGCGGTCTGCGCAGGAAGCAAAGTCATTGTCGAGGATGGCGCCATGATTGACGCCATCAATGCGCCACCCCAGCAGATTGGGCAACTGGTCGACGTTGCCCTCGTAGTCCACATAGATGGCGTGCTCAACGTCTTGTGCGGTGAGCTTCGCCGTGGAAGCCCTGAGTTCAGGCATCCGCCACCCATTTGCTGATGGCGCTGGCCAGCTTCTTGCCAGCCTGTTCAGAGGGCTCGATGGGCGATACCGAGGAGTAGTCTTCCGGCTGTGTGAGCAGGTCGCGCAGCTCCATGATGTCAAACGTGTGTCGCATAGCAGTACGCAGCACCACATCGTTGAAAAGGGACAGCGCCGCTCTCAGCGCGGGGGTCAACCCTGGAACGGCATCGTAGATGGTGAACACCAGCGTGGGCTTGTTGACTAGGCGGATTTGCTCGAG
Source organism: Hydrogenophaga atypica (assembly GCF_042665215.1). Classification (NCBI taxonomy): domain Bacteria; kingdom Pseudomonadati; phylum Pseudomonadota; class Betaproteobacteria; order Burkholderiales; family Comamonadaceae; genus Hydrogenophaga; species Hydrogenophaga atypica. Next base: position 19,669 of record NZ_JBHTCA010000013.1, on the reverse strand, counting down.
CAAGGCTTCGTAGTGCTCGCGGAATTCGGCCTGGATGCGTTGCAGATGGTCGAGCGCTTCCATCACCGACCCCGCGGGCTGGTTCAACGTGGGCAACCAAGCCAGCGCATCGTTGCCGCCCATGCTCAAGACCAGGTGAGTGGTGTTTGCTGGCAACCGTTGCAGTTGAGCATAGACGTTTCGGGTGGTGTCGCCGTCAACGGCGACCAGGCTACAGCCAATGCCTGCCCCAAGTCCCTGCCGTAAGTGGTCGACGACGGCTTGGCCAGCAACCACGTATCGGGCGTTGTCGAGGATCGAGTCGCCGAGCAGGGCGATGTGTGGTTGTGTGACCATTGGATGCGTCTGTTGAAGTAACAATCGTTGTTTTGGTGTGCTTATTAGCCTGCGGTATTCAGGTTTGCCTGGCGTTCAGTTCTTGCATGGTCAAAGCCCCTCCTTCGCGCAGACGTATCAGATGGGCTCTCACCATCTCGGTTCGCTCAAAAGTTAACTCAACTGGCACGGCTGAATTCTCCCACTCACTCAACTCTGGGTCCACAAGATTGCCTGAGCTTTGGGGCTGGCGGAAAGACCACCGAACAAGACCTTTGTCGTGGGTCACTTGAATGCCGTCAACGATGCTAGCGCCCCCCCCTACCCCAAAGCCGCAGGTGAAGATGTCGAACCACCGCTGCTCATGCAAACTCTGGACGAGCAGGGGCAGATCGATAAAGTGCGGTTCATCGATGTGGCGTCCGTCGGCCCAGATCTCCGAATACAGGATGATCTTCCCGTCGGTCAGATGCTTGCCGTGCCCAACACCATCCTCAAGACGCAGCTCACAGTGATTGCAGGGTTTGTCCAGATCAAGCGATAGTTGGGTTTTCTCTCGCATCACGCACCTCGTCAACCGTGACCTGCTCCCCACCATCCATAGAAAGTACTCGGTCAGGCCACGTACTGGCAGTCATTTCATCCAAAACGGCCACCATCGCTTCGACCAAGACCACATCGATGCTGGCTGCACTCGCAGCCGGGTCACGGACGAACATGCCGCCCAGACGCTGTACGGTGGACTTAAATGCACCAAGTACGCCTCCGGACTTTGCCAGTGATTCATAGGTGTCTCGCCTGGACATCAGGTACAAGAAAGCCGCGACCACTTTGGGCTCGGCATACAAAGTGCCTTGGTGACTAGCCATCACAAGCTCGAGCCAGTCAACCAACCATTCGCCCACGCCCAGCTGCCGCAACCCCATGTAGGTTGTTGGCCATTCGGACGCTGGTGTGGTGCGCAACCGCTCGCTGACCCCGATAGGGGTGAGACCTGTGTAGTACGCAGAGTTGCTCCAATAGGGTGGCTCATGAAAATCCACGCCCGTGTCTCGCCGTCGAAGGAAGGCGGGTATTTCAAAGTCGTCATCCACGTCTACTTTGGGTGAAGTGTTTCGCGCTGATCTAAAGACCGCTGGCACAGCAGGCACGTCAACATCTCCCCAGTCCAGGGTTGTTGGATCCGGATAGCTGATGACCCTTGTATTGAGGTATCCACCGCTGCGGGAGAACATCACTGTGCCAGTACCACCCCAACCAGCCGGAACCATCTGGTCGACTTTGTGAAGCTCTGGCATATCGGTGGCTTTTTCGCCGTCCGGTCGCTCGTGAACCAGTAGGAAGTTGGTCTTGTCGGTCACCAATTGGTAGTCAACTGCCAGGCGAATGGCATCAATCGGTTGACCAATCGAGATCTTGTTACCGGCCGAGTGGAAATGCATAGCGGCCGCCACTCGCGACAGTGTGTCTGCCACCCCCAACCTACTCGGGAGGGTTGCAGTGCCAATCTCCTGCGGCACGTCGTCTAGGGACCGCCTGCCCAGCAGCCGCACGTCGCCTGTCGGCACCTGCCCAAAAAATGCAAAAACGTTCACCGTGTCGCCATCAAACACCGAGGGCAGAAGCGGCGACACCCACTCGGGAACCACGCCCCCAGGCCATTCGAGGCTCAAGTCAGCCAGTCGAGGCGACCTCAAGCGCGCAAACATCCTCAGGACGGCGGGTTCTACCGCCTCGCCAGGTGCCACAAAGTCACAGGCACCGCCGGAAGCCTCCGCCAAGCGACGCAGGTGAGTCTCGGCTGGGCTGCTGCCAATCCCTACGATGAACAAGCGATGTCCTGAACCTTTAGCGGAGTCGATGGTGCTATCGATCGCGCTGATTTCCCCGTCGGTCACCAACAGAATGTCACTGCTGACCGTTTGGGCCAAGGCGAAAGTCGACGACAGAGCTGCTTCCATCTCGGTACCACCCAGATCGGCCTCCATGGCGCCGATCCATCGCTGGGCGGCGAGTTTTGTCGTCTCAGTCGCCTTCCACAGGCCGCGCGAGCGGTGCTCCACGGTGCTGCCGAACCGGGACAAAGAAAAACGGTCACCTGCACCCAATTGCCGGACGATGGCTTGCAAGGCCCGCTTTGCCGCATCGATGCTGTCACCTGCCATCGAACCGGAGCAATCGACCAAGATTTTGACGGCCGTTGTGGGGATTCCTTCCGAGCGAATGCGAGGGCAAAAGCTGGCCAGGATCGCCACGCGACTGGGCTCTATGCAATCTTGAGCAGCAACAGCCACCGAGTCGTGCGCTAGCTGATCGACCACCAGCACAAAGTCTCGGTCTAAAGACTCCCGACGTGCCAATGACACGGTCAGCACACTGCCCTGATCGGATGTTCCGTGGGAAACACCAACGGGGTGGCTGGGTGAGGCGACACGTGCCTGCGCCAGCTCGCCGTGAAGCCGCAGCTCAAGTTCAAACGGATGATCTGCCGTCAGACTGTGGCTGGGTGCATGGTGCGGCATCAGACCGCCATCTTGCTGAGCATCGCCGTAGCGGGGCGCAATCACCGTCGGGATCAGCAGCCGCAGGCCACGCTGTTCGAACTGCAGCGTCTGGGCATAGCGCAGCGTGATGGCGCAATGCTCACGGGCAGCGAGATTGCCTAGGTTCAGGCTGTAGCTGTGATCACGGTTCTTCTCAAGCATGATCGCGGCATCTCCTTCCGAGATGGCTTCCTCGTAGCGCGCTTCAGCCTTTTTCTTCTCAACGACCGCGCCCGTAAGGCGCTTGTCTCCCAACACAACGTCAACGCCCATCAAGACGGCACCCCAAGGCAAGGGGAAGCTGTAGACAACCTCCACGTTTTTGTCGCCCGGGTTGCAAAAGCGCTGTTCGATGCTCGCCTCAAACATCAGACCGCGCAGGTCTCCTGAAAGCCCGACCCACATCAGGTTCACCGCTTGCCCGTCCCGCGTCTCCAAACGCGCACACTCACGCTGGTCCATGTTCTTGCCTTTCATTTCTTGCTCTTTGCATCAGCCACTGGCACCGCATCGGCGCCACTGACCTGAGCGAATACCGCCATCACACCCTTGATGAACTGGCGCACCTGCTCGGGTGACAGGCCCGCACGCCCCGGTTCGATCACCACGTCCACACCGTCTGCCACCATCAGATGGCTTCGCACCTCTACCGAACCAATGGCTCGCGCCCTAGGTGGTACCGGGGCTTGCTCGCCACGCAGCAGCTCCCGAATCCGATCTAAAGACAGACCCGCCGCCGTCCATTTCTTGATCAGCAGCAGTTGCTCCAACTGCGTTGCGCCATAGCGCGCGGCTCGGGTCTCCCCCTCGGGACGATCAACCAACCCAATCTGCACGTAATAGCGAACCGTCCGGGGCGGCAAGTCCGCGAGCACACACAGGTCAGCCAGTGGGTAGCTTGGTGTCGACGACGTTGAATCAGTGTCCATAGTGACGCATTAAATCACTATGACTGTATTTAAACAACTGTATTAATATGAGTCTGTTTGGCGTCCTGCCGGTGCTTCGCTTGCAGTGACAGCCTGGTCGTTCACTGAGCACGGGGCGTGTGTCGAAACATCTGAGCAACCGTGTGCATGCGTTGACGATCCGAAGCTGATTCTTCTCCGACGACCGTCATCAGCCGGCGCGTTGTCATCTGATAGGCGTGGTACGTGAAGCGCAGCTTAGCCCTGGGTGCCTGGCGACCGTGAACTCAGGTTGTCCTGGGTGTCGCTTGGTCTCGGGCTAAGCCTGCGACTGTTGCATTGAGCGTATCCAGGTGGGCTCCCAACAGCGTCCATGCGTCGCGCATCGGGGCTTCAAACTGAGCCCGCTGATAGATGCGCTTGACCTTCTTTTCTTCGGTGTGATTCAGGCAGCGCTCGACCACATCAGGTAGTGCGCCCAATTCAGCCATCATCGTGGCGCCCGTTCGTCGTAGATCGTGGGGAGTCCACTTGCCACCGGACAGCACAAGAGCTTCAATATGCTTCGATCGCCCGGACATTGGGGTACCACCAGGTCTTTGCCGGTCACCCACTTGCTTGGTGACGGTCTTTTCGCAAACGTGGTTCGCAAAGTCCGGTTGATCTTTCTTGGCTCGGGTTGCCGGAAACAGCCAAGGCGTGAGGCCGGTGATGGCCTTTAGTTTTTTCAACTGGCGCATGGCGAACTCACTCAGCCAAATTTCATGGCGCTTGCCATTCTTGGTCTCTGGCAGTGTCCAAGTACGACGAGCGAAGTCGATATGTTCCCATCGCGCCCCCAACACCTCACCAATGCGCGCCAGGGTCGCTACCTGAAGCAAGAGTGCAACTTGGCTGGTATCGGCCATGCCCGAATTTGGCAGTTTTTGAAATAGCGTGATCAGTTCGGACTCGGACAGCACGCGGTCGCGTTCAACGTCCTTGCCGATCTTGGCTTTCTTGATGCGCGCCGTCGGGTCCGCGTCGATGTAATCGCGGTCCAGCGCAAAGCCAAACATCTGTCGCAGGTCAGCCAAGGTCTTTTTGGCGGTGCGGACCATGTTCTGTTTGTCGGTGGCGCGCGCTTTGATGGTGTCGACCACTTCCTGGACATGCACCTTCTCCACGTCAGCAGCGGCCATGCTACCGATCAGTGGGAACACGTCGCGCTTGAAAGATCTTTCTGTCTCGTTGCCTTTGTCGACTCGCTTGACCAACTCCAGTCGCCGCCACTGCTCAAATAACCCCTCTACTGTCAACCGTGCCTGTTGCGCTGCCAGCGTCTGCAGGCGCTGTTGTTGAGTCAGGATGGCTTCTTGCCGGTCGGCTTCAATCTTCAGGCGTTCGGCATCCGCCATGGCGGCATCCCGCTGTCGTTCCACTTGAGCTTGTTCTACTGGGTCAATGCCGGCTTTGACCATCCCTCGGATACGCCCGGCCTCGTCACGCAGCGCCTTCAAGGACGTGCCGACAGACTTGCCGCCTTTTGCGCGCCAGGTACCAATAGATGGTTCTCGTGGCTTGCTGCCGTTGAGGCGGTAGCGGTACGTAACGTACACGCTGATCGATCCGTCTGCCCCTGCCCGTACCGTGCCACGCAATCCATCACCCAGCGCTATGGTTCGTCCGTTGTCGCTGGCCTTGAGTGCCAAAAGTTCAAGCTGAGAGATCACGCCCATAGCAGCCTCCGAAAATTTACCCCCACATTTACCCCCACAGTTCAGGGTGGTTGTGAGTGTACGTTGTTGGCTCTTCTAGGACGATAAATTTTAGAATGTCTTCCTAAAGTATTGATTATTATGAGATTTTGTCTCTGATATTGACGTTCCGGGACACTGTTGGAAGCTAAAATACTTGCATGGGGTGCAAGGGGTCGCGAGTTCGAATCCCGCCACGCCGACCATTTCTTCGAAAAGCCTGAGGTTTCACGACCTCAGGCTTTTTTTGCGCCTCGTGCTTGGGCTGTCGGTTGCGCCACATCAAATCAGCGTGTCACAGCGATTTCTACAATGACCTGAGCGTTTGACGATCCACCGGCGATCTCGCTCTCGATGTCCCGTTCGGGTTTCCGTGCCTGCGTGGCTGTTGCTGGCTGGCACGGTGGCATCTCAAACACCGCTTGAACCGCAAGACGCTGCCCACAAAGGCGCGAGGAAGTTGCCATGTCCCCTCCGCACGCCCCTTTGGCTGAGTCAGCAGCGACAGCACCCTGTTGGCATGCACTGGCCGCCGACGTCACGTTGCAGTCCTTGGGCAGCAACGCACATGTGGGCTTGCGGGCCGACGAGGCAAAAACCCGCCTGGCGCAACATGGCCCCAACCAATTGGCTGTGGCCCACCGTCGCCCGGCGTGGCACCGTTTTCTGTTGCAGTTCCACAACCCGCTGATTTATGTGTTGATCGCAGCGGGCTTGGCGACGTTGGCGCTCCGGGACTATGTGGACAGCGGTGTGATTCTTGGTGTGGTGCTGATCAACGCTTTGATCGGACACATCCAAGAGGGCAAGGCCGAGCGCGCGCTGGATGCCGTGCGGGGCTTGCTGGCGTCCCGCGCCAACGTGCTGCGGGGTGGCGAACGGCACCAGATCGATGCCGCCGGGCTGGTGCCGGGCGACGTGGTCTGGCTGGAGTCGGGCGACAAGGTGCCGGCCGATGTGCGGCTGTTGCGCACCAAGAACCTGCGGTTGGTGGAAGCGGCACTCACCGGCGAATCGGCGCCGGTAGAAAAGACCGTGGTGCCGGTGCCTGCCGACGCCGCCATGGGCGACCGGCTGTGCATGGCGTACTCGGGCACGCTGGTGGCGTTTGGGCAGGGCCAGGGTGTGGTGGTGGCCACGGGCGCCCAAACCGAGATCGGTCGCATCGGCAGCCTGGTGGGTGAGATGCACACGCTGGCCACGCCACTCACGCGCCGACTCGACCAGTTTGCGCGTCAGATCACCGCTGTCATTCTGGGTGTTGGCGCACTCACCTTGGTGTACGGTCACTGGGTCGCGCAGATGCCGATGATGGAGGTGTTTCTGGCGGTGGTGGGCTTGGCCGTTGCCGCCATCCCAGAGGGTTTGCCGGCGGTGGTCACCATTGTTCTGGCCATCGGTACGCGGGTGCTGGCGCGCAACAAAGCCATCGTGCGGCGCCTGCCGGCGGTGGAAACGCTCGGCTCGGTCACGGTGATCTGTTCCGACAAAACAGGCACCCTGACCCGCAACGAAATGACCGCCGTGCGCGTGCTGCTGCCAGGCGCCGAACTGGCGGTGACGGGCACCGGCTACGTGCCGGAGGGCGGCTTTTTGCACCACGGGCGGTCGCTGGACCCAGGCGACAACCCGGTGCTGATGGACCTGGCCCGTGTGGCGCTGTTGTGCAACGACGCGCGTTTGCACACTGGCCCAGAAGCCACTTGGCAACTGGTGGGTGACCCGACCGAGGGCGCCCTGCTGACGCTGGCGCTCAAAGCGGGGTTGAACCTGTCCGAAGTGCTGGCCCAATGCCCGCGTCTGGACGCGATACCGTTCGAGTCTGAGCGGCAGTACATGGCCACGCTGCACCACGACCACGAAGGCCACCACCTGGTGCTGCTCAAGGGCGCACCAGAGCGTGTGCTGGCGCTGTGTGCCACCCAGGCCGGTGGCCAGCCACTGGACCTGGCGCACTGGCACGCTGCCGTGGCACGCGCGGCCGGCGTGGGCGAACGTGTGCTGGCGCTGGCCCAGTCCCGCTGGGATGTCTCCCGGCACGAAATCGATGTGCAGGACATGCGGGGTGGCTTCGAGTTGCTCGGTTTGGTCGGCATCATCGATCCGCCGCGCGACGAGGCCATTGCTGCGGTGGCCGATTGCCAGCGCGCTGGCATACGGGTGAAGATGATCACCGGCGACCATGCGGTCACGGCCGCAGCCATCGGTCGGCAACTGGGGTTGGCGGCCGATACGGCGCTCACGGGCGATGTGATCGAAAGCCTGGACGACCAACAACTGAAAACCCGCGCACTGGACACCGACGTGTTCGCCCGCGCCAGCCCGGAGCACAAGTTGCGCCTGATCGCGGCGCTGCAGTCGCAAGGGCATTTGGTGGCCATGACGGGGGATGGCGTCAACGATGCGCCCGCGCTCAAGGCGGCTGACATCGGCGTGGCCATGGGCGGCAAGGGCACAGATGCCGCGCGCGAGGCGTCGGACCTGGTGTTGACCGACGACAACTTCGCCACCATAGCCCGCGCGGTGCGCGAAGGGCGGGTGGTGTTCGACAACATCAAAAAGTCCTTGATGTTCATGCTGCCCACCAACGGTGGCGAGGCCGGCGTGATTTTGCTGGCCATTTTTGCCGGCCTGCCCCTGCCGGTGACGGCGGCGCAAATCTTGTGGGTCAACACCGTGACCTCGGTGACATTGGCACTTGCGTTGGCCTTCGAGGCGCCAGAGCGCGGGGTGATGGACCACGCGCCCCGGCCGGTGGACGAGCCCATCGTCACTGGCGCGCTGGCGCGCCGCATCCTGTTTGTGATGCTGCTCATGGTGGCGGCCACCTTTGTTGTTTTCAACTGGGAGCTGGCGCGTGGCAGCAGCCTGGAGACTGCGCGCACCGCCGCCGTCAACATGATCGTGGTGAGCGAAATGTTCTATCTGTTCAACGTGCGCCGTTTCACCGACCACGCGTTCCGGCTGGAGACCCTCACCGGCAACCGCATGGCCATGCTGGTGTTGGCCATCCTCATCGTGCTGCAACTGCTGTTCACCTACACACCCACCTTGCAGTTGCTGTTCCGCAGCGTGGCGCTGGACGCCGCTTCGTGGGGCCTGATCCTGCTGCTGGGGGTGGCACTGTTCTGCGCCGTGGAGCTGGAAAAAGCCTGGCTGCGTCGCGCGGGTGCCTTCCGGATGTGAGCCTGCGTCAGCGTGCTGGGTCGGCCTTGAGCCAGGCCAGCACACCCAACGCGCTCAGGCCCAGCGCGGTGGACACCCACATGGCACCTGCACCCCAGCGCGCCACACAGGCGCCAAACAGCAGCGGTGCCAGCGCCTGTGCCAGCCGCGATGGCGCCATGATCCAGCCTTGGCGCTGACCGTAGCCTTGTGGCCCGAACAGGGCCAGCGGCAGCGTGCCCTTGGCGATGGTGAGGATGCCATTGCCCACGCCGTGCAACACAACAAACGCTGGGCTGGCCACCGGCCCAAATGCCAGCCAGGAGGCGGCACCCAGCGGGTGTGCGAGTGCGGCCACGCGTGCCGACCACACGGGATGAAAGCGCTGCATCAAGCCGTATTCGGCCAGGCGGCCAGCCACCTGGGCCGGCCCCACCAGCGCGGCGGTGGCCACCGCCGCCGACAGGGTGGCGCCGTGCGCCATGAGCAATTGCGGCAAATGGGCTGCCATGGCCGTGCTGATGAACCAGGTGGCGGCAAACACGTAGGCCAGTGCCCATGCCACGCGGCGCGGCGGCTGGTTGGGCGCAGACGCGCTGGCCGCTTGCACAGCCGCCGACTTCATTTGTCGCTGAGGTTCGGCGGCGCGTGCCTGCGGCAGGCTGGCATTGAGTGGCAGGCCGAGCACCAGGTGCAGCACGGCCCAGGTGGCGCAGGCTTCGCGCCAGCCCCAGGTGTGGGCCAGCCAGGCCGTGAGCGGCCAGCCCACGGTGCTGGCAAAACCCGCCAGCAGGGTGATGCCGGTGATGGCCGAACGGGCGTGCCCGCCCTGAATGCGCACCAGGGCGGCAAACGCCGCGTCATACAAACCACAACCCATGGCCACGCCAAGAACCAGCCAGCCCACCCACAACACCGCTGGTGTGGGCGCGAGCGCCAAGGTCAGCAGACCGGTGGCGAACAGCAGGCTGACCAGACTGAGCACACGGCGGCCACCGTGGTGGTCGATCGCGCGGCCGCTGAACGGCCCGAGCAGCGCCGACACGCCCAGCGCCAGGCTGAAACCCAGCCACACCTCGGTGGCGGCCATGCCCAGTTCGGCGGCCATGGCACCGGCCAGCATGGCCGGCAGGTAGTAGGACGAGGCCCAGGCCAGCGTCTGGGCGCTGCCCAGGCGAAGCACCAGCGAGGTGGTGTTCAGGTCCGCACCCAGCCCGATTCGACGTAGGCGTTGGCGGTCTCCAGCGCCAGCGCCGCCACACGCGCCACGGCGGTGTCGAGTTCGGTGCTGCCCATGCCGGTGGCGGCCAGCTTCTCGATCTGTGCGGCCAACGCCCCCAGTTGCTCAGCGCCCATGCTGATGCTGCTGCCCTTGAGGCTGTGGGCGGTGCGCCGCAGTGCCACCCAATCGCTCGCGCTCAGCAGCGCCACCAGGTGGGCGCTTTGCTCGGGCAAACCGTCAACGTACAGCTTCACGATGCCGTCGAGTTCGTCACCCAGCGCTTCGCGCAGTTCGTTCAGGGTGGCGTGGTCGATGAGCTGCATAGGGCGCTGTGCCAGGTCAGGCAATGTCGAGGGTGTGAAAACCGAAGTGTCCGCTTCGGCGGTCGGCAAAATAGCACAGCAGTGTTTCTCTGACCGTGCGGAAGGCGATGTCGTCCCAGGGGATCTGATCTTCGGTGAACAGGCGGGCCTCCTGGGTTTCGTGCCCGGGGTCAAATTGGTCGCTCAGCAGCCGTGCGCGGTAGTACATGTGTACCTGGCCCACCCGCGCCACGTTGAGCAGGGTGTACAGCGGGCCCATTTCGATTTGCGCGCCAGCTTCCTCGTCGGTCTCTCGCGCCGCGCCTTCGGCGGTGGTCTCGCCCAGTTCCATGAAGCCGGCGGGCAAGGTCCATTTGCCCAGGCGGGGTTCGATGTTGCGTTTGCACAGCAACACCTGTTCGCCGGTCTCGCCCCACACGGGCACCGTGCCCACCACGTTGAGCGGGTTCTCGTAGTGGATGGTGTGGCAGGCGGGGCAGACGGCGCGCACGCGCGTGTCACCATCATCGGGCACCCGGTGTTGCACCTGGGTGCCGCACACACGGCAGTGGTTGACGGGGAAACGCGGCAGCATGCGACGAGTGTAGCGTCGCCGCAGGTCCCTCAAGCCTTGGCGGGTTTGGTCGCCTTGGTGTGTTTGTCGATCAGGCTGCGTGCGGTGTCGAGCAGCTTGCGGCCGTCGAAGCCGCGCTTGTTCATGTCGTCCACCCACTCCACCTCCACCTGGCGGGCCTTGCGGCGGAACTCCTGCGCATCGGCCTGGGGAATGGTGTAGATCGTGTTGCCACGGTCGGCAGCGGCCTTGCGGCCCGGCACGTCACCCGCCTGCTGCACCTGGCCCAGGTAGGCTGAGGTGGCCATGCCTGAGTTGGCGTCGATGATTTTTTTGAGGTCGGGCGGCAGCGAGGCGTATTTGGCCTTGTTCATGCCCATCACAAAGGTGGTGGTGTACAGCGCGCCGCCGGCGGGGTCGAACTCGCTGTGGAACTTGGTCAGCTCGTGCACCTTGACGGCGGGCACCACTTCCCAGGGAATGGCGCAGCCGTCGATCACACCCTTGGACAGCGCGTCCGGAATTTGCGGCAGTGGCATGCCCACCGGCGTGGCGCCCAGGTAGCCCAGCATCTTGGTGATCTGGCGGGTGGGGCCGCGCAGCTTCATGCCACGCAGGTCATCGGGGTGCCGGATCTGTTTGTTTTTGGTGTGGAACATACCCGGGCCGTGCACCTGCAGGGCGATGGGCTGGATGTCCTTGTACTCGTCGGCCGCCATGGTCTGGATGTACTCCCAGAAGGCCTTGGAGGTGGCCTCGGCGTTGGTCATCATGAAAGGCAGCTCGAACACTTCGGTGCGCGGGAAGCGCCCAGCGGTGTTGCCCGGCAGCGTCCAGACGATGTCGACCACGCCGTCTTTGGCCTGGTCAAACAGCTGCACCGGCGAGCCGCCCAGCTGCATGGCCGGGTAGGCCTCGAACTTGATGCGCCCGCCTGACTCCTTTTCGACCTTGTCCATCCACCACTTGTGCATGTTGAGCCACACGTTGGACTGTGGCGCCATGAAGGTGTGGAACTTGAGCGTCACGCTTTGTTGGGCAAAGCCCGCCAGGGCGGGGGCGCCCAGCGCCACGGCGGCGGAGGACTGGAGCAGGGTGCGGCGCTGGATCATGGGAAGTCTCCTGGGGGTCTGAGGTGGGCGCGAGTGTAGCCCCGGGGTTGGTCTGGGCTCAATCCGCGTATCTACTGAAGCGGGGCCTTATGCCACCGCCACACGGATGGGTGTGAGGCCCCCTACGCCACCTTCCATCACGTCGCCAGCTTTCACGGCGGCCACCCCTTCGGGTGTGCCGGTGTAGATCAGGTCGCCGGCTTGCAATTTCCAGGCGGCCGACAGGTGTTCGATGGTTTCGGCAATGTTCCAGATGAGCTTGGACACGTTGCTGCGCTGGCGGTCTGCCCCGTTCACCTGCACCCAGATGTCGGCCTGCGCAATGTCGCCTGCCTGTGCGGCGAGGGTGATGGGGCCGATGGGGGCGGACTGGTCGAAGGCCTTGCCGATGCACCAGGGGCGGCCCTGCTTCTTCATGTCGTTTTGCAGGTCGCGCCGCGTCATGTCCAGGCCCACGGCGTAGCCGTAGATGTGCTTGAAGGCGTCGGCCGCCTGGATGTTTTTGCCCCCGGTGCCAATGGCCACCACCAACTCGATTTCGTGGTGCAGGTTGCTGGTCTGGCTGGGGTAGGTTATTGCTGCGGTCTGCCCGGCATCGGCCACCACAATGGCATCGGCCGGCTTGAGAAAAAAGAAGGGCGGCTCGCGACCGGTGAAGCCCATTTCCTTGGCGTGTTCCTCGTAGTTGCGGCCCACGCAGTAGATGCGGTGCACCGGAAAGCGGGCCGGCTGGCCCACCACCGGGACCGAGACCGTGGCAGGGGGGACGAACACAAAAGCATCAAGCGACATGGGTTTTCCTGAAGGTGTGTGGGCTGACCGAGGCGGGCAGTGTGCCACGCTCAGCAGGGTTTGTTGGCCCGTGGTTTTGCGAGGCTGGGTTTATCCTAGCGCCCATGAAGCTCTACAACTTTTTCCGTTCGGGCACCTCTTTCCGGGTGCGCATCGCCCTCAACCTCAAGGGCCTGCCCTACGAGTACCTGCCGGTGGCCTTGCCTAAGGGCGAGCACAAGCAGGATGCCTACCGCGCAGTGAGCCCCGACACCCTGGTGCCCGTGCTGGATGTGCAGGGTGACCCCGACCAGGCGCTGCTGAGCCAGTCCATGGCCATCATCGAATACCTGGACGAAACCCACCCCCACCCGCCGTTGTTGCCGGCCGATCCGCTGGGCCGCGCCCGCGTCCGCGCCCTGGCCCAAACCGTGGCCTGCGAAATCCACCCCGTGAACAACCTGCGCATCCTCAAGTACCTGGGCAGCACGCTCCAGGTCACCGACGCGCAGCGCGACGCCTGGTACAACCATTGGGTGCTGGAAGGTCTGCAGTCGTACGAGCGCCGCTTGCAAGACCTGGCCGAGCAGCGCGCCGCCGCCGGTTTGCCGCCCTCGGTCTATTCCTACGGCGACACGCCCACCCTGGCCGACTGCTGCCTGGTGCCCCAGGTGATCAACGGTACGCGTTTTGGCTTGAAGTACGAGAACCTGCCTTTGACGATGGCCGTTCACGAGGCCTGCATGAAACTGCCCGCCTTCCAGCAGGCCCATCCGTCGAGCTGCCCGGACTTCACGCCCTGATGGCTGAGTCCGACTGGCTGGTGCCTGAGTGGCCTGCACCGGCGCGCGTGAAGGCCATCTTCACCACCCGCGCGGGCGGTGTGTCGCAGGCGCCTTTTGACAGCCTGAACCTCGGCGACCATGTGGGCGATGCGCCCGACGCCGTGGCGACCAACCGCCAGCGCCTGGGCGGCGCCATCCACGCCGCCCCGGTGTTTTTGCAGCAGGTGCACGGCGTGGCGGTGGCCCACCTGGACCGCCCAGCGCCCGCGCCCGGTGTGCCGGTCGCCGATGCCTGCCTCAGCGCCGAAGTGGGGCAGGCCTGCACCATCATGGTGGCCGATTGCCTGCCCATCCTGCTCACCGATCGCGCCGGTCGCTGGGTGGCGGCTGCTCACGCGGGCTGGCGTGGCTTGGCGGGCCAGCAAGGCGTTGGCGTCATCGAGTCGGTGCTGGCGGCGCTGCGCGCGCGCGCGGCTGAGGCGGGCGAGTCGGTGGCCGATGCCGATTGGCTGGCCTGGCTGGGCCCCTGCATCGGTCCAACGGCATTTGAGGTGGGGCCCGAGGTGCAGGCGGCATTCACCGACAGCTTGCCCGCCGCGCAGGTCTGTTTTGTGCCTCAGCCTCAGGGCAAATGCCTCGCCGATCTGGCGGGGCTGGCGCGGCAGCGCCTGCAGGCCGCCGGCGTCACGTCCATGTGGGGCAACGACGGCTCCGCCGACTGGTGCACCGTCGGCCAAGCTTCACGTTTCTTTTCGCACCGGCGCGACGCCGGGCGGCTCGGCAGCACCGGGCGCATGGCCGCCTGCATCTGGCTCGGCTGAGGCCGGCGCCTGGGCCTGCGCGGCCTGCCAGGCCGCCAGTTCCGCAGCCTCGCGGGCCTTGATCTTTCGTTTGCGCGCGGGGGTCGACATCAGGTAAACCACCAATGCCATGGGCCCAAGACCGTAGAGCAAAAAGGTCACAATGGCACCCAGGACACTGCCTTCGGGGTTGGTGGCCTCGGCGAAGGCCATCATCAAGGTGACATACAGCCAGGCTATGACTACGAGGTACATGGTGTTGAGTCAGTGGGAGGTAAGGGATTGGCCCGCATCATCGGGGTTGATAGCGCATGGAACGCCTCTTGCTGCACAGCGATAATGCCCTATCACGTTGGAGACACGTATGAGTTCAGAACCGAATTGGCTGGCCACCGCGCAACAGTTCCAGCAACAGCTGGTCAATCAATGGACGAAGATAGCGCAAGGCACGGTCAAAGTACCTGACCTCGCGGAAAACCCCTTGATGGCCGCCATGCAGGCTGCGGTGCCCAGTGGGGCAGGGGCCAACGGTTGGGGCTTGCCCGTGGGGGCCACCGATCTGTTCAAGGCGGCCAACGGGCAGCCGGTGTCCTTCGACATGGGCAAGCTGCTGGAGATCCAGCGCAACTACCTGACCGAAGTGGCCGAACTCTGGAACCAGGGCTTGCAGGCCAAGCCCCTGGCCGACCGCCGCTTCTCCAGCGAAGCCTGGAGCAAAAACCCCGTGTCGGCCTTTTCGGCCGCGGCCTATCTGCTGAATGCGCGCACCCTGATGGCCATGGCCGAGGCGGTGCAGGGCGACGCAAAAACCCGCAACCGGGTGCGCTTCTCAGTGCAACAGTGGATCGACGCCAGCTCGCCCAGCAACTTCCTGGCCTTCAACGCTGAAGCCCAGAAAAAAGCCCTGGAAACGCAAGGCGAGAGCATTGCCAAAGGCATGCAGAACCTGCTGCACGACATGAAGCAGGGCCACGTGTCCATGACGGATGAGAGCGTGTTCGAGGTGGGCAAGAACGTGGCCACCACCGAAGGCGCGGTGGTGTTCGAGAACGAGCTGTTCCAGCTCATCGAATACAAACCGCTGGGTGCCAAGGTGTTTGAGCGGCCGTTCCTGATGGTGCCGCCCTGCATCAACAAGTTCTACATCCTCGATCTGCAGCCCACCAACTCCATGATCCGCTACGCGGTGGAGCAGGGCCACCGCACTTTTGTGGTGAGCTGGCGCAACCCCGACGAGTCGATGGCCCAGGTCACCTGGGACCAGTACATCGAAGACGCGGTCATCCGCGCCATCGACGTGGTGCGCGACATCACGGGCGCCGACACCATCAACGCGCTGGGCTTCTGTGTGGGGGGCACCATGTTGTCCACCGCGCTGGCCGTGCTGGCCGCCCGTGGCCAGCACCCGGTGCAAAGCGCCACGCTGCTGACCACGCTGCTCGATTTCACCGACACCGGCATACTCGACGTGTTCATCGATGAGAACTTCTGCAAGTTCCGCGAGATGCAGTTCGCCCAGGGCGGCCTCATGCCCGGACGTGATCTGGCCACCACCTTCAGCTTTCTGCGCCCCAACGACCTGGTGTGGAACTACGTGGTGGGCAACTACCTCAAGGGCGAAACCCCGCCGCCCTTCGACCTGCTCTACTGGAACAGCGACGCCACCAACCTGCCCGGCCCCTACTACACCTGGTACCTGCGCAACACCTACCTGGAAAACAACCTGGTCAAGCCGGGTGTGGCCACGGTCTGCGGCGAGAAGATCGACTTCCGCCAGGTCAAGCTGCCGGTTTACATCTACGGCTCGCGCGAAGACCACATCGTGCCCATCGGCGGCGCGTACGCCAGCACCCAGCACCTGCCCGGCCCCAAGCGTTTTGTCATGGGCGCGTCCGGCCACATCGCCGGGGTGATCAACCCACCTGCGGCCAAGAAGCGCAGCCACTGGATTGGCCCAGCCAACAAATTCCCGGCCAACGTCAACGACTGGATCGCCAGCGCCAAGGAGCACCCGGGCAGCTGGTGGACGGACTGGGCCGACTGGCTCAAGGGACACGCGGGCAAACAGATTGCTGCGCCCAAAGCCTACGGCAGCCGCGCCTACAAGGCCACCGAGCCGGCCCCTGGCCGCTACGTCAAGGCCAAGGCTTGAGAGACACAACCGATTTGCAACAGGAGAAGCACATGGAAGACATCGTCATCGTTTCGGCCGCCCGCACCGCCGTGGGCAAGTTTGGTGGTTCGCTGGCCAAATCACCGGCCACCGAACTGGGCAGCATCGTCATCAAGGAACTGCTGGCACGCACCGGCCTGCCCGCCGACGCCATCGGCGAAGTGATCATGGGCCAGGTGCTGGCCGCAGGCGTGGGCCAGAACCCAGCCCGCCAGGCCATGATGAAGGCCGGCGTGGCCAAGGAAACCCCCGCGCTGACCATCAACGCCGTTTGCGGCTCCGGCCTCAAGGCGGTGATGCTGGCGGCGCAAGCGGTCGCCTGGGGCGACAGCGAAATCGTCATTGCCGGTGGCCAGGAAAACATGAGCGCCAGCCCCCACGTGCTCAATGGCAGCCGCGACGGCCAGCGCATGGGCGAGTGGAAGATGGTCGACACCATGATCGTGGACGGCCTGTGGGACGTGTACAACCAGTACCACATGGGCATCACCGCCGAGAACGTGGCCAAGGCCCACGGCATCACCCGCGAAATGCAGGACGCGCTGGCCGCAGGCAGCCAGGCCAAGGCCGCCGCCGCCCAGGCCGCCGGCAAGTTCAAGGACGAAATTGTGGGCGTGAGCATCCCGCAGCGCAAGGGCGATCCGGTGCTGTTCAACAGCGACGAATTCATCAACGGCAAGACCACCGCCGAGGTGTTGGCTGGCTTGCGCCCCGCGTTTGACAAGGCCGGCTCGGTCACCGCCGGCAACGCATCGGGCATCAACGACGGCGCGGCCGCCGTGATGGTGATGAGCGCCAAGAAGGCCGCTGCCCTGGGTCTGACGCCGTTGGCGCGCATCGCCGCTTTCGGCACCAGCGGCCTGGACCCGGCCACCATGGGCATGGGCCCGGTGCCGGCCTCGCAAAAGGCCCTGGCGCGCGCCGGCTGGAAGGCCGGCGATGTGGACCTGTTCGAACTCAACGAAGCTTTTGCCGCTCAGGCCTGCGCCGTCAACCAGGCGCTGGACATCGATCCGGCCAAGGTCAACGTCAACGGTGGCGCCATTGCCATCGGCCACCCCATCGGTGCGTCCGGTTGCCGCATCCTGGTGACGCTGCTGCACGAAATGCAGCGCAGCGGCGCCAAGAAGGGTTTGGCCGCGCTGTGCATCGGTGGCGGCATGGGGGTTTCCCTCGCTGTCGAGCGCTGAGAAGCGCCCTAGCATCACATTCGCATTTCAGTTTCCACAACGACAACAGAGGAACACACACATGAGTCAGAAAGTTGCATACGTCACCGGTGGCATGGGTGGCATCGGTACCGCCATCTGCCAGCGCCTGCACAAAGAGGGCTTCAAGGTCATCGCCGGTTGCGGTCCGACGCGCGACCACGCCAAGTGGATCGCCGAGCAGGCCGCGCTGGGCTACACCTTCTACGCGTCGGTGGGCAATGTGGGCGATTGGGACTCCACCGTCGAAGCCTTCAGCAAGACCAAGGCCGAACACGGCAGCATCGACGTGCTGGTCAACAACGCCGGCATCACCAAGGACCGCATGTTCCTGAAGATGTCGCGCGAAGACTGGGACGCGGTGATGAACACCAACCTCGACTCCATGTTCAACGTGACCAAGCAGGTTGTGGGCGACATGGTGGAAAAGGGCTGGGGCCGCATCATCAACATCTCGTCGGTCAACGGTGAAAAGGGCCAGGCCGGCCAGACCAACTACTCGGCCGCCAAGGCTGGCATGCACGGCTTCTCCATGGCCCTGGCGCAGGAGCTGGCCACCAAGGGCGTGACCGTCAACACCGTGAGCCCGGGCTACATCGGCACCGACATGGTCAATGCCATCCGCCCCGACGTGCTGGAAAAAATCGTGGCCACCGTGCCCGTCAAGCGCCTGGGCAAACCCAGCGAGATCGCTTCCATCATCGCCTGGTTGGCCTCGGAAGAGGGCGGCTACGCCACCGGCGCCGATTTCTCGGTCAACGGCGGTCTGCACATGGGCTGATCCCTCTGGGTGCCCTCGCAAAGCCCGCTTCGGCGGGTTTTTTTGTGCGCGCTGGGATAATCGGGGTTTGTCATCGGCATCGACATTCACGCTGTACGTGTCGATATTTCATAAAAACGAGAACACGTTTTGTTGACGTGTCGTTTGTGGCGACATACGCTGACCATCTGTCGCCAAAACGAGATTTTTGCATCATGACCGACGCCGCCTTTGCCTGGCACCCCGAGCAGCCCCACAACCAGCTCCCAGCGTTGCCCCCGGCGCACGAGCTGGAGACCCGGGCCGTGCTCAAGGCCTGCATCGAGGCCCGCGCCGCGCTGGCCGAGCTGAAGCAGGCCGCCGAGCTGATCCCCAACCAGGCGATGTTGATCAACACCATCCCGCTGCTGGAAGCCAAAGACAGTTCGGAAATCGAAAACATCGTCACCACGACCGACCAGCTGTTCCAGTACGCGCAGGGACACGACAACGCCGACCCGGCCACCAAAGAAGCCTTGCGCTACCGCACCGCGCTGCACCAAGGCTTTCAGTCGCTCAAGGCAAGGCCGCTGTGCACCGCCACCGCCGTGGACGTCTGTCGCACCCTCAAGGGCGTGGACATGGACATCCGCCGCACCCCGGGCACCCAGCTCGCCAACGACCGCACCGGCGAGGTGGTCTACACCCCGCCCGAAGGCGAAGCCCGCTTGCGCGACATGCTGGCCAACCGGGAGCGCTTTCTGCACAACCAGACCGAGCTGGACCCCTTGATCCGCATGGCCGTGGGCCACTACCAGTTCGAAGCCATCCACCCGTTTACCGATGGCAACGGTCGCACCGGCCGCGTGCTCAACATCCTCTACCTCATTCAGGAAGGGCTGTTGAACCTGCCCATCCTGTACCTCAGCCGCCATGTGATCGCCCACAAGGCCGACTACTACCGCCTGCTGCTCTGCGTCACGCGCGACGGCGCTTGGGAGCCCTGGCTGCTCTTCATGCTGCAGGCCGTGGCTGACACCTCCAAATGGACCACCGGCAAGATCGCCGCCATCCGCGCGCTGGCCGAACACACCACCGAACACGTGCGCACGCGCCTGCCCAAGATCTACACCCGCGAGCTGGTGGACGTGATCTTTGAGCAGCCCTATTGCCGCATCGGCAACCTGGTGTGTTGACGCCGACCGAAAACTGACCCACTTTAGGGGTTTGTGCCGACTCAAAACTGACCCAGGTGTTTTACTCGCTCTGCCCAAATTTTGGGCAGGGGGCAAAGAGGGTGATCACCATGGAAATGT